>JAJPHE010000086.1 GCA_021325435.1 Actinomycetota bacterium
CTCCAACTCCATGACTGTCCCCCGTCCGTGTCCCTGGTCAATGGTGCCGCGTTCCGCGCGCGATTTCTCCTCGGCCGGCAGGTTCGGCAAACCGATTCGGACAAAGACCACCGCTCATTTGGGCGCGATGGTCAGAAGGCGGACGAAGGCTCCCCGCCCGCAGGACGCTCAGCGTGAGAACTCGGGAACGAGATCGGGGGGGAGGTCAGCGCGGCGCGGGTTCGTCTGGTCCCTCCCCGACAGGACGGGCGCTTCGATACCCCAGTCCACCGCCACCGCCGGGTCGTCCCACGCCACCCCCAACTCGTCGGACGGGTTGTAGTAGCCGTCGACCAGATAGGTGAGGGTGACGTCGGTCAGCGCCGCAAACCCGTGGGCCACGCCGGCCGGGATGTAGATCCCCGGACCGTGTTCGCCGTCCATGTCGACAGCCAGGGAGCGGCCCTCGGTAGGCGACCCACGGCGGAGATCGTGGAGGACGGCGCGCGCCTGTCCGTCGATGAGGTACCAGTAGTCGGCCTGGTACCGGTGGTAGTGCAGGCCGACCAGGCTGCCGGCCCGCCGCCGGGCCCGGTTGCCCTGCACCATCTCGGGCACCTCGCCCACCCATTCCTTGCGGAAGCTCTCCACGAAGCTGCCCCGCTCGTCGGCGTGGACGTCCGGGGTGACCAGCACGACGCCGGCGATCTCGTCGGGGTGGGTGATGTGAGGCACGGGCCGGCAGGCTACCGGCGGTCAGGCCCGGAACCCCCCGAAGCCACCCCGGTAGAAGACGAGCGGCTCTCCGGGGCCGGCGCCCATGTCGACGACCCGCCCGACGACCAGCAGATGGTCACCAGCCTCGTCGCTCCGCTCGATCCGGCAGTCGACCCAACCGAGGACATCAGCGAGGATCGGCGACCCGGTCGGCCCCGGGCGCCAACCGATGCACCGGAACTTGTCCCCGCCGGACGAGGCGAACGCCCGGCACAGCGCTTCCTGCTCCTCGGTGAGGAAGTTGACACAGAAGGCGCCGCTCGCCCCGATCCGGGGCCAGCTGGTCGAGGATTTGCCCGGTGAGATGACCACCAGCGGCGGGTCGAGCGACTGCGAGAAGAACGACTGACAGGTGAAGCCGGAGGGACCCTCGCCGTCCGCCCCGGTGATGATCGCCACCCCACTGGCGAAGTGCCCGACCACGGTTCGGAAGCGGGCGGCGTCGATGTCGGCGGCACCGACGTCGACGATCTCGTCCTCGTGATCACTCACCGTCATCCCCGGCCCTCCGACGAGCAGCGACTAGGTCCTGCGAGAGGTTACGACCGGCCCAGTCGCAGGGTCATGCCCTCCGAGGCGCCGAAGACCTCCACGCCGGCCCGGGCACCGAGGCAGCGGGCCCACTCGACCAGACGGTCCATCTCATCGTCGCCGTGGCCCGGATCGTGGTGGTAGAGGGCGAGCTGCCTCGCTCCCGCCTCCTTGGCCACCAGGACGGCGTAGTCGAGGGTGCAGTGACCCCAGTGCGACTTCTCGGAGAACTCGCTGACGGTGAACTGGGCGTCGTGGATCAACAGATCGGCGCCCTCACAGAGCTCGAGGACCTGATCGGCGACCGAGTTCTCCGAGACAGGCTGCTGGTGATCGCTCACGTAGGCGACCACGGCACCGTCCCACTCGATCCGGTACCCCACGGTGGGACCGACGTGGGGCACGGGCCGCACCCGCACCTTGGCCGTGCCGAGAGCGAAGTCCTCGTCGGTCACGTCGTGGAAGCGGATGTCGCCGCGCAGGTCGCTGTACTGGACGGGGAAATACGGCGGCCGCATAAGACCGGAGAAGACCTCGCCGATCGGCCCCTCTTCCTGATGAGGGCCGAACACGTCGAACCGGGCGCCGTGACGGTCGGCGGGAGGGAAGAACGGCAGCCCCTGAACGTGGTCCCAGTGGATGTGGGTCACCAGGGCGGTGGCGCGGAACGACCCGTCAGTGGGCTGGGTCAGCCCGAACTGACGCAGCCCGGTACCGAGGTCGAGCAGGATCGGGGGCTCGTCCGGCGCCTCGAGGGCCACGCACGCGGTGTTCCCCCCGTACCGGCGGTTGGCCTCGCTGGGACAGGGGCAGGACCCGCGGACTCCGTAGAAGGTGACTTTCAGAGTTCTTCCCCCCGCGTTTTGCGAAAGGTTACCCGCGCCACCCCTTCCGGCAATCCGGCGTGACAGATGTCACTCGGGGGCGGCCGACCGCCGGCCCGTGCGCTTATTGTGCGCCCGTGGGGGAGACGGGCACCGCCGAGATCGAGGCGAACGGCCTCCGCTTCGGCCTGCTCGAGCGGGGACCGGCTGACGGCCCGCTCGCCCTGTGCCTCCACGGCTTCCCCGATACCGCCTGGACGTGGCGTCATCTCATGGACGACCTGGCCGGCGCCGGCTACCGGGCCGTCGCCCCGTTCATGCGGGGCTACTCCCCCACCGAGGTGCCGGCTGACGGCCGCTACCAGACCGGCGCGCTGGTGGCGGACGCCTGCGCCCTCCACCACGCCCTCGGCGGAGGGGAGGACGCCGTGCTGATCGGGCACGACTGGGGCGCCATCGCCGCCTACGGCGCCGCCGCCCACCAACCCGAGCGGTGGCGGCGGGTGGTCACCGCCGCGGTGCCGCCCATGGGAGCGGTGGCGACCGGCTTTTTCGACTACGACCAGCTGCGACGCAGCTGGTACATGTTCTTCTTCCAGAACCCGCTGGCTGACATGGCGGTGGGGGCCGACGACCTGACCTTCGTAGAACGGCTGTGGTCCGAGTGGTCACCCGGCTATGACGCCGCCGAGGACATGGCGCATGTCCGTCGGGCCCTGGGGGATCCGGCCAACCTGGCCGCCGCCCTCGGCTACTACCGGGCCCAGTTCGACCCGACCAGCCACGACCCGGCCCTGGCCGCCGAGCAATCCGCCACCCAGGCGCCCACGCCCCAGCCGACGCTGTACCTGCACGGGGAGGACGACGGGTGCATGGGCGCCGACCTGGCCCGGCGGGCGGCGGACTTCCTCGGCCCTGGGTCCGAGGTCGCCGTGCTTCCCGGCGCCGGTCACTTCCTCCACCTCGAGCGGCCTCAGGAGGTAGGGAAGCTGGTCGTCGAGTTCCTGCAGCGGTGAGGGCGGACACCGGCGCCCAGCCGGCGAGGACCCCGCTCGCCGATGGCCTGGTGGCGGTGGTCAAGCGCGATTGCCCCACCTGCCGGCTGGTCGCACCCGTGCTCCTCGAGCTCCGAGCGTCCGGCGCAGCCCTCACCGTGTACAGCCAGGACGATCCCGGGTTCCCCGAGGGGCTCGAGCCGGTGGACGACACCGATCTCGATGTCTCCTGGGCCCTCGGGGTCACCACCGTGCCGACTCTGCTGCGGGTGGAGGGGGGGCGGGTGACCGGACGGGAGGAAGGCTGGTCGCGCCCCCGCTGGGAGGCGTTCACGGCGGTCGCCGGGCTCGGCGCCGACCTGCCGGAGCACCGGCCGGGGTGCGGGTCGCGCACGGTGGAGCCGGCCGAGGCCGAGCGCTTGGCCGTGCGCTACGGCGCCGGCCGCCTGACCTCCCGGCGGGTCGAGCTCGGTGAGCTAGAGGACGAACAGGAAGCGCTGTTCGGCCGGGGGTGGACCGATGGGATGCCCGTGGTGGCCCCCACCGAGGCGCGGGTCCTTCGCATGTTGGAGGGGACGACCCGGGGCCCCGAGGAGCTGGTGGCGGTGGTGCCACCCGACCTGGTGCCCTGCACGGTCGAGAAGGTGGCGGTGAACGCCGTTCTGGCCGGTTGCCGGCCCGAATACCTGCCGGTCGTGCTGGCGGCGGTGGAAGCCGCCTGCACGGACGAGTTCAACATGCACGGGCTGCTGGCCACCACCTACTTCTCGGGGCCGGTGATGGTGGTGAACGGTCCGGTGGCGGCCGCCGTCGGAATGAACTCGGGCGTGAACGCCTTCGGTCAGGGGAACCGGGCCAACGCCACCATCGGCCGGGCCCTGCAGCTGGTGATCCGCAACGTGGGGGGCGGACGTCCGGGCGAGGTGGACCGGGCGACCCTCGGAAACCCCGGCAAGTACAGCTTCTGCTTCGCCGAGGACGAGCACGGCTCTCCGTGGGAGCCGCTGTCGGTCGAGCGGGGACTGCCCACCGGCACCTCGGCCGTCACCCTCTTCGCCGGTGAGGGCGTCCGGGCCGTGGTCGACCAGCGGTCGCGGCATCCCGAGTCGCTCGCCCGCTCGTTCGCCGCCTGCCTGCGGGGGGTCGCCCACCCCAAGCTGGCCCTGGCCTTCGACGCCTTGCTGGTCGTTTCGCCCGAGCATGCGAGGGTCTTCGCCGAAGCGGGCTGGTCGAAGGCCCGGCTCCGTCAGGAGCTCGACGAGCTGCTGACGCTGCCCGGGGACGAGCTGGTGCAAGGCGCCGCCGGCATCGCCGAAGGGCTGCCGGCCGCCCTGGCCGGCACCACCCTGCCCAAGTTCCGTCCCGGCGGCCTGCTCATCGTGCACGCCGGCGGCACCGCCGGCTTGTTCTCCGCCATCATCGGTGGTTGGGTTAGCGGGCCCTCCGGCAGCCAGCCGGTCACGTGGGAGGTGCGGACTTGAGAGTCGTCCTCGACCCGACGTCGGAGACCTCGCCCGTCTCGCGGGCCCGGGCGAGCCGGCCGGCGGACCTGGCCGGCAAGGTGGTCGGGCTGCTGGACATCTCCAAACCCCGGGGGGACGTGTTCCTCGACCGCCTGGCCGAACGTCTCACCGCACGGGGCGCCCGGGTCGAGCGTTACCGCAAGCCGACGTTCACCAAGCCGGCCCCCGCCGACCTGCGCGCCGAGATCGCCGTCCACTGTGAGGTGGTGATCGAGGCCCTGGCCGACTGAGGCAGCTGCACGTCGTGCAGTGTGCACGACATCGCTGACCTGGAGGAGCGGGGCGTCCCCGGCGTCTTCGTGGCCTCGACCGAGTTCGTGGCCGCGGCCGCCGCTCAGGCCCGGGCCATCGGCTTCGACCCCGCCGCCGTGTTCGTGGCCCACCCCATCCAGGACCGAACGGACGACGAGATGGCCGCGCTGGCCGACGGGGCGGTCGACGCGGTCGTCGCCGCCGTTACGGATCAGTCCCAGGCGTCCTCGTAGGGACGCTGGCGGGCCGGGGCGCTGTCGCGCTTCCACACCATGAGCTTGCGCCGGAAGTAGCAGACCTCTTCGCCCCGCTGGTTGAAGCCCTTGGTCTCGACGGTGACCACGCCGCGGTCCGGCTTGGAGGAGGAGGCCACCTTGTCGAGCACGCGGGTCTCGGCGTAGATGGTGTCGCCGTGGAAGGTCGGCTTCTTGTGGGTGAGCGACTCGACCTCGAGGTTGGCGATGCACGAGCCGCTGACATCGGGCACGCTCATGCCCAACACGAGGGAGTACACCAGATTGCCGACCACCACGTTCTTGCCGTGGACGGTCTCCTTCTCGGCGAACCACTCGTTGGTGTGAAGCGGATGGTGGTTCATGGTGATCATGCAGAACAGGTGGTCGTCGTACTCGGTGACGGTCTTGCCCGGCCAGTGCCGGTAGACGTCGCCGGGCTCGAAGTCCTCGAAGTAGCGCCCGAAGGGCCGTTCGTGGATGGTCACCTGCCGCTCTCCTCTAGTGGTGGGTGGCCGAGACGTTAGTGCTCACCACTCGGCCCATCCGGCGGGGACCACCGAGCCCGACACGGAACGAGGGTCGACCCGGCGGCGGGTGTTGCCCGCCTCGTAGACGGCGAAGCAGAGCTGGAGCACCCGCACGGCGTCCTCAGGGGTCATGTCCGGCGTCGTGCCGGCGAGGAGCGAGTCCACGAAATGGGCGGAGGATCGCTGGAAGCCGGAACCCCAATCGGAGTCGAGGTCGGGGAAAGTGGTCGTCCTCGGGTCGTGACGGTCGCCCCGGTAGAGGACGACCGGGGGCAGGTCGAGCATCTCCCCCGTGCAACGGGTCACCCAGATCAGTCCCTCGTCCCCTTGCACCTCGAAGAACTCGTCGGCCCCGTAGTAGGAGCTGCGCATCCACATCTCCGGCGCGTAGGTCACCTCCATGGTGCCGAGCAAGCCCGGATCGTCGTACTCGAACAGAACAGCGCACGGCTCGAAGAACAGGTCGCGCCGTCGGACCACGGCCTGCACCGAGACGATGTCGGCGTCCACCAGCCACAGGGCGGTGGCGTATTTGTGCACCATGTCGTCGAAGAGGTGACCCCCGGGGCTGCGCGAGTCCAGCCTCCACCCGTAGCCGTCGGGGTCGAGGCCGACCTGGAAGGCCGAATCGGTCTGGCCCACCACCGTCCGGATGCGCACGTGGCTGGGACGGCCGATGGCCCCGTCCGCGATCAGGGCCCGGGCGTGCTCGAGAGGCGGGTAGTGCCAGAAGCACTCGCTCACCCGCAGCACCACTCCGGCCCGGCGGGCGGCCGCCGCCATGGCCCTGGCCTCGGCGACGCTGTTGGCCATCGGCTTCTGGCAGGAGACGTGCTTGCCCGCCGCCACCGCCGCCAGCACGTGGTCATGGTGGAGATGGGTCGGAGTGAGGATCTCGACGGCGTCCACCTCCGGGTCGGCCAGCAGATCGGCGAGGTCGGCGTAGGCCCGGGGGACACCCCAGTCGTCCGCCGCCGCCCGGGCCCGTCCGGGCACAGGGTCGCAGACGGCGACGACGTCGCATCGGGGATGGCGGAGGTAGCCGGCCACGTTGAGTCGGGCGACGTTGCCGGCGCCCACCACACCGAGGCGGACCCGAGCCGGCACGCCGAGATGCTACGGCGCCCGGACGCCAGTGACGCCGGGGGCAGTCAGCCGTGGATGTAGGGGATACCGCCGGAGAACGCCACCGTGCCGATGTGCAGGCTGCGGGCGCCGGCCGGATAGCCCACCCGCGGGGTGGTCCAGGCGTGGAAGGCCACCCGCAGGACCCCGCCCGCCATGAACACGCTCGGGCTGCCGGGGCCGGCCTCGTCGCCGTGCGAGGCGAGGATCGGCCCGGAGAGGGGCTTGGCGCACGGCCCCGCCGGTCCGGCGCACACGGCGTAGCCGATGGCGTAGGAGGCGGTCTCCCACCGGTTGGCCGAATAGAACAGGTAGTAGCGGCCCCCCTGGCGGACCATCGACGGGCCCTCCACGATGGGGCCTTCCCACGGCTGGGTGGTGCTGATCAGGGAGGAGGCGGGGCCCACCAGGGCGTCCGCCGCCGGCGTCAGGCGCTCGGACCAGATGCGGGTGGGCTCCCCGGAGAGGGTCCCCTCGCTCTTCCACGCCAACCAGAGGCCGCCGCCGGCGTCGGTGAACGGGCTCGGGTCGATGGAGCCGCCCCGGCTGGTCTGGCACAGGAACGGCGCCGCCGATCGGTCCACGAACGGGCCCTGGGGCGATGCCGACACCGCCCGGGAGATGCACTGCTGGCCGGTGGAGCGCTGGCGGGTGGCGTAGAACATCACGTAGCCCGACTGCGTCGGCAGGACCGAGGGAGCCCACACGTGGCCCGGCTGGGACCAGGCCGGCAGGCTGGCCAGGGCGTCTCCGACCCACGACCAGTGGGCCAGGTCGGGGGACACGAGGGTCTGGACCTTCGTCGTGCCCGCCTCGGTGGCGTAGGCGTAGTAGAGCGGCCCGACCGCCAGCACGAAGGGGTCGGGGAAGTCGCCCGACCAGACGGCTGAGCCCTGGTTGCCGGGCGGCAGCGCTGCGGGCGCCGTCCGGTCGGGCTCGGCCAGCGGAGCCGGCGCACCGGCGGCGGCGGCGGGAGCCAGCACCCGGCCGACCAGACCGGCGGCCACCACCGCGGCCAAGGCGAGGAGCAGCGGGCGGCGGGCCCCGGCCCGGTCCCTCGATGCCACCACCCCCACCTCCTCAGCGCGGACGCTGCCCCATTCGCCGCGGCGGGCGGCGGCCCCTGCCTACCATCGCCGGCCGTGGACGCCGCCGTCGCTGAAGATCTGGTGGAAGCCGTACGCCGGTTCGTCCAGCGCGAGGTGCTGCCGGTGGCCGACGAGCTGGAGCACGCCGACACCTATCCCGCCGAGCTGGTCGGCAAGATGCGCGACCTCGGGCTGTTCGGCTGCACCATTCCCGAGGAGCACGGCGGCCTCGGCATGGACGTCACCACCTACGCCCGGGTGGTGGAGGAGCTGGCCGCCGGCTGGATGTCGCTCACCGGCGTGCTGAACACCCACATGATGGCGGCCACCCTCATCCGGCTGCACGGGACCCCCGAGCAGGCCGGCCGCTGGCTGCCCAGAATGGCCGCGGGTGACCTGCGAGGGGCCCTGTCGCTGTCGGAGCCCGACGCCGGCAGCGACACCCGGGCCCTGCGGTGCCGGGCCGAGCCCGACGGCGACACCTTCGTGATCACCGGAACGAAGATGTGGGTGACCAATGGGGAGCGGGCGGGCATCGTCGCCCTCGCCGCCCGCACACCCGAGGGCGTCACCTGTTTCATGGTGGAGAAGGAGCCCGGTCCCCGCAGCGGCGGCATCACCGTGTCGCGCGCCATCGGCAAGCTGGGCTACAAGGGCGTGGAGACCGTCGAGATGTCCTACGACGGCCACCGGGTGCCCGCCTCGGCCGTGTTGGGCGGCCCCACCGGATTGGGACGGGGTCTGCCCCAGATCCTCGCCGCTCTCGAGCTCGGGCGGGTGAACATCGCGGCCCGGGCGTGCGGTGTGGCCCGGGCCGCGTTCGAGGCGGCCATCCGCTACGCCCAGCAGCGCCACACCTTCGGAGTGCCGATCAGCTCGCACCAGGCCATCCAGTTCAAGCTGGCCGACATGGCCACCAAGGTCGAGGCCGCCCGCCTGTTGACCGCCTCGGCGGCCGCCAAGCTGGACGCCGGCGAACGGGCCGACGTGGAGGCGGGCATGGCCAAGCTGTTCGCCTCCGAGACCGCCCTCGAGGTGGCCACCGAGGCCATGCGCATCCACGGCGGCTACGGGTACACCACCGAGCTGCCGGTCGAGCGCTACTACCGCGACGCGCCGTTGATGATCATCGGGGAAGGGACGAACGAGATCCAACGGCTGGTCATCGCCCGGGGCCTGCTGCGCCGGTACGAGACGTGATCGAGCTCGGGCTGCGCAACGACGTCTACCGGAGGCCCCTGGCCACCGCCTTGGACCGTCTCGGCCTGCGCGAAGGGTGGCGCTGCGTCGACGTCGGCGCGGGAGGCGGAGACGTCACCGTGGCCCTGGCCGAGCTGGTCGGCCGCGACGGGCGGGTCTACGCGGTGGACAGCGACCCGGCCGCCCGTGACGCCGTGGCCGACGCCGCCGCCACCGCGGCGGTGGCCCAGGTGCTCGCCATCACCCAGGCCGGCGAGGACCTCCTGCTGCCCGAGCCGGTGGACCTGGCCTTCTGCCGCTTCCTTCTGATGCACGTGGTCGACCCGGTCGTGGTCATCGGCCGCATGGGCCGGGCGGTCCGACCGGGCGGCTGGGTGGTCTGTCAGGAGCCCGTCACCTCCGCCGGCCGGGTCGGCGGTGCGCCCATGTCGATGCCCGACGCCCGCCACCCGGACGTCGGCGCCCTCCTGCCGGCGCTGGCCCGTAAGGCCGGGCTGGAGGTGGTGGACGCCTGGGCCGAGGCGCCGGCGGGGGCGGGGCCGGGCCCCGTTGCCCGCTACCTCGAGTCGCTCACCGGGGTCGACCCGGGCGACGATCCCGTCGTGCTGCCCCCGCTGGTGACCGTGGTCTCGAGGCGCCCGGTCGGCTGAGGACGGCGCCGGCGCGCACCTGGAGTGGGTCTGGGGCCGGTCGGTAGTCTCCCGGCCATGTCGGTCCCTGATCTCGAAGCCGCCGGACGCGCCGTAGAGCTGGCCCGATCCGTCGTCGGTTCCGCCACCCAGGCCCTGGCCGACCGGGGTATCGACGACCACCAGGTCATCGCCTACGACCTCGCCCACGCCGCTGCCGGGGTGGAGGGGGCGGCCGTGTTGCTCGACTACGGCAGCCGGGGAGATGCCGAGGCCGCCGTGGCCGCCGCCTTCGCGGCGGAGGCCGTCTATGACGTCATGTGCCGGTCCCTGGGCCGCGAGGGCGAGTGGGGTTTCCGGCCCGGCGCCCTCGAGGAGGCGCTGCCCTTCGTCAGGGCCCACCGGTCGCCGGACTTCGTGGCCGGGCTGGCCGAGGTGGATGCTCCCCGCCATCTCGACCCCGACTTCGAGATGGTGCAGGACACCTTTCGGCGCTTCGCCGAGGACCGCATCCGCCCCGTCGCCGAACACGTGCACCGCACCAACGGGGACATCCCGGAGGAGATCATCTCGGGCCTGGCCGAGATGGGGGCCTTCGGCCTCTCGGTCCCCGAGCAGTACGGGGGCTTCGCGTCGGGCGGCGAGCACGACTACCTCGGCATGGTGGTGGCGACCGAGGAGCTGTCACGGGGCTCGCTGGGGGTCGGCGGTTCGCTGATCACCCGGCCCGAGATCCTCACCCGGGCCCTGGTGCGGGGCGGCACCGAGGACCAGAAGCGCGAGTGGCTGCCCCGCATCGCCACCGGCGAGGTGATGGTGGCGGTGTCGGTGACCGAGCCCGACTTCGGGTCCGACGTCGCCGGCCTCAAGGTGACCGCCACCCCCACCGAGGGCGGCTACCTCATCAACGGGGTGAAGACGTGGTGCACGTTCGCGGCCCGGGCCGACGTGCTGATGCTGCTGGCCCGCACCGACCCCGACCGGTCCAAGGCCCACCGGGGCCTGTCGCTGTTCGTGGTGCCCAAACCGAGGGGCGAGGGGGCCGGCTTCGTGTTCCACCAGGACCCGGCGGCCGAGGGCCGCGGGGGCGAGGCCGGGCGCCTCGAGGGCAGGCCCATCGACACCATCGGCTACCGGGGCATGCACTCCTACGAGCTCGCCTTCGAGAACTGGTGGGTGCCCGAGTCCAACCTCATCGGCGGGGAGGAAGGCAAGGGCCGGGGCTTCTACTACCAGATGGAGGGGTTCGAGAACGGGCGACTGCAGACGGCCGCCCGCGCCGTCGGGGTGATGCAGGCCGCCTACGAGGCGGCCCGGGAGTACGCCGTGAACCGGGTCGTGTTCGGTGCGCCCATAGTCGACTACCAGCTCACCCGGGCCAAGCTGGGGCGGATGGCGACGATCATCCAGGCCTCCCGTCAGTTCGCCTACCAGGCCGCCCGTCTCATGGCCAAGGGCGAGGGGGCCATGGAGGCCTCCATGGTCAAGGCCTACGTGTGCCGGGCCGCCGAGTGGGTGACCCGCGAGGCCATGCAGATCCACGGCGGCATGGGCTACGCCGAGGAGTTCGACGTCAGCCGCTACTTCGTCGACGCCCGGGTGCTCTCCATTTTCGAAGGGGCCGACGAGGTGCTGGCCCTGCGGGTGATCGCCCGCCGGCTGGCCGGCTCCTGAGGGCCCCGGTCAGGCGGCGGCGGCGTCCTTCCGCGGCGGGCGCCAGAACACCGCCAGCAGGGCCAGGCCTCCGCCGACGCCGGCACCGAGGGCGATCCAGAAACCGGTCCAGCCGAACAGCCGCTGCAGGCCGATGTGAGGGTCGACACCCCAGGCCCCGGAGCCGAGGATGGCGGCGACGAAGCCGATGAGGGTGAGGGTCATCACGTACTCCCACCCCTCGGTGGGGCGGCGGAACACGAAGAACCCGGCGTTGCGGTGGTTGGTGATCCACGCCACCACCATCACGCCGATGACCCCCGCCGCGGCCAGCGGCGTCAGCAGTCCGAGTACGAGCAGGGCCCCGCAGCCGAGCTCGGTGAGGCTGGCGACCCAGGCGTGGAGCAGGCCAGGTCGCATGCCGAGGCTGTCGAACCACCGGCCGGTGCCGGCGATCTTGCCGCCGCCGAAGATGTGGTTGTAGCCGTGGGCCAGGAAGACGATGCCCAGGGTGAGCCGCAGGACGAGCAGGGCCAGGTCGGTGGCGCTCGCGTTCATCGTGCCGTCTCCTCCGTCGCGGCCGGCTCGGCGGCCGGCGGTCCATCATGGCCGGAGCGGCCGGCGCCCATCACCTCGTCCCAGGGGCGGCGGGCGAGGGCGGCCAGCTCGTCGTCGACCGGCGCGTGAGCCCCCCGGCGCCGGGCCACTTCCATGGCTCGGGCGATGATCGCCCCCATCGCCGCCCGCTCCACCGGCACGATGTCGGCCAGGCCGTGGGCGGCGGCCCGCTCCCGTGCCACCAGCCCGGCGTAGTTGAAGGCGTTGCGGGCCAGGGCGTCGATGGCGTAGAGGTCACCCGGGTGCAATGGGTAGGGGGAGCTGTAGCGGTAGACCCGCTCCAGCTCCTCACGCCGACCGGTGCGGTCCGCCTCGGCGATCACGTCCTGGTAGGCGGCCAGCAGGGCTCGGCACGTGGGGGCGTCGAGGGACGGGGCGGCTTCGGCCACCGCGGCCATCTCCTCGCCCAGGCGGCCGTGGGCCGACACCAGGGCGTGGCGGTCGTAGCGTCGGCGGATCTCCGCCTCGCGGCGCTGGCGCTCCTCCTGCTCGGGCGTGATCATGCCGGCCCTACAGCAGTCCGGTAGTCAACCCGCCGTCGACGTTGACGGCGGTGGCGGTCATGAAGCCGGCCGGCTCCGAGCACATGAAGGCGACGACGCGGCCGAAGTCACCCGGGTCGCCCATCGGTCCGCCTCCTCCGAGCTGCTTCATCCGATCGGTGGCGTGGGGCCCCGGGCAGGCGAGGTTGAGGGTGATGCCGTCGGAGAACAGCTCGGGGGCCGCTGTCTTGACCCACGCCCACAACCCGGTCCGGGCCACGTTGGACAGCGACAGGTTGGGGATGGGCTGCTTCACGCTGTAGGAGGTGATGCAGCAGATCCGACCCCATCCGGCCTGCCTGAGGTGGGGCAGGGCCGCCCGGACGAGGCGGACCGCTGACAGCAGGTTGGCCTCCACCGCCCGGTGCACGCCCTCGTCGGTCACCTCCAGGGCGGTGGCCGGCGGGGGTCCACCGTTGTTGGCCACGACCACGTGCAGGGCGCCGAAGCGGGCCACCGTCTCCTCGACCAGCCGGGCCGGGGCGGCCGGATCGTTCATGTCGGCGACCACGGCCTCGACCCCGGTAGGCAGGCTGGCCCGGGCGGCGTCGAGGGCGGCGGCGTGGCGCGAGCTGATCATGACGTGGGCGCCCTCCTCGGCGAGGGCCCGGGCGGCGGCCAGCCCGAGACCCCGCGAGGAAGCGGTCACCAGCGCCACCCGGCCCGACAGACCCAGATCCATTCAGCGACCCTCCTCGCGGTCCGTAGCATCCTGTCTTATGGAACAGCCGTTGGAGCTCGTGCTGCGCTTCTGCGCGGCCTGGTCGGACCTCGACCTCGACCACCTGATCTCGTTCTTCACCGAGGACGCCGTCTACCACAACATGCCCCTCGAGCCCGTCACCGGGGTGGAGGCCATCCGGGCCACCATCTCCGGATTCACCGGCGGGGTGGACAAGGTCGTGTTCGAGGTGCTTCACGCCGCCGCCGCCGGCGAGGTGGTGCTGACCGAGCGAGTCGACCACTTCCACCTGCCCGGACGGGTCATCAGCCTGCCGGTCATGGGCACCTTCGAGGTGGCCGGGGGGTCGATCAGGGCGTGGCGTGACTACTTCGACATGAACCAGTTCATGAGCCAGATGGCGCCGTCCTCGTGACGGCGTCCCGTGCCGACCTGCGCAACCTGGCGATCGTCGCCCACGTCGACCACGGCAAGACGACGTTGGTCGACGCCATGCTCTGGCAGTCCGGCGCCTTCCGGGCCAACCAGGACGTCGCCGAGCGGGTGATGGACTCGATGGACCTCGAGCGCGAGAAGGGCATCACCATCCTGGCCAAGAACACCGCCGTCCACCACGGCGGGATCAAGCTGAACATCGTCGACACCCCCGGCCACGCCGACTTCGGCGGTGAGGTGGAGCGGGCCTTGGCCATGGTCGACGGGGTCCTTCTCCTCGTCGACGCCAGCGAGGGGCCGTTGCCCCAGACCCGGTTCGTGCTGCGCAAGGCGCTCGAGCAGCGCCTGCCCGTCGTGCTGGTGATCAACAAGATCGACCGGGGCGACGCCCGACCGGCCGAGGTCCTCGACGACGTCTACGAGCTCTTCCTCGATCTCGACGCCGACGAGTCCCAGATCGACTTCCCGATCCTGTACTGCAACGCCAAGGCGGGGCGGGCCTCGACCGAAGTAGACGTAGAGGGGACCGACCTCGAGCCACTGTTCAAGGCCATCTTCGAGCACATCCCCGCCCCCACCTACGACCCCGGCCATCCGCTGCAGGCCTTCGTCACCAACCTCGACGCCTCGCCCTACGTGGGCCGGCTGGCCGTCTGCCGGGTCCGCAACGGGACGATCCGGCGGGGCCAGCAGGTGGCCTGGTGCCGGGCGGACGGGACGGTCGAGCGGGTCAAGGTGAGCGAGGTCTACGTCACCGACGCCCTCGACCGGGTGGACGCGGCCGAGGCGGGGCCCGGCGAGATCATCGCCGTCGCCGGGTTGGCGGACGTCACCATCGGGGAGACCCTGTCGGACCCCGACGACCCCCGCCCTCTGCCGGTGCTGCGGGTCGACGAGCCCAGCCTCGGCATGACGATAGGCATCAACACCTCCCCCCTGTCCGGTCGGGAGGGGAACAAGCTCACCGCTCGGCTGATCAAGGGCCGGCTCGACGCCGAGCTGGTCGGCAACGTGTCGCTCAGGGTGATCGACACCGACCGGCCCGACGCGTGGGAGGTCCAGGGCCGGGGCGAGCTGCAGCTGGCGGTGCTGGTCGAGGTCCTCCGGCGCGAGGGGTTCGAGCTCACCGTGGGCAAGCCCCAGGTGGTCACCCGCACCATCGACGGCAAGGTGCACGAGCCGGTGGAGCGGGTGTCGATCGACGTCCCCGAGGACTTCCTCGGCGTGGTGACCCAGCTGCTGGCCCTGCGCAAGGGCCGGCTCGAGCAGATGGTCAACCACGGGACCGGCTGGGCCCGCCTCGACTACCGGGTGCCGTCGCGGGGCCTCATCGGATTCCGCACCGAGTTCCTCACCGAGACTCGAGGCACAGGGATCCTCCACCACGTCTTTGACCGCTTCGAGCCGTGGCACGGCGAGCTGCGCACCCGCCCGACGGGTGCTCTGGTCGCCGACCGCCAGGGCCTCACCACCACCTACTCGCTCCTCGCTCTCCAGGATCGCGGCGCGCTGTTCGTGGGGCCCGGCGTCGAGGTCTACGAAGGGATGATCGTCGGTGAGAACGTTCGCCCCGAGGACATGGACGTCAACCCCACCCGTGAGCGCAAGCTGACCAACATGCGGTCGTCGACGGCCGAGGAGCTGGTGAGGCTCATCCCGCCCCGGCTGCTGTCGCTGGAGCAGGCGCTCGAGTTCGTGCGCGAGGACGAGTGCGTGGAGGTGACCCCCTCTCAGGTCCGGCTGCGCAAGGTCATCCTCGACGCCACCGAGCGGGGCAGACGGGCCGCCCACGCCAAGCGGGCCCGGCAGAGGGAAGAGACGGCCGACCGGTCGTGACCACGGTCGGGGCGCCCGCCGGCACCAGGGCGGAGGCGCCGCCGTTCCGGGCCGGGGAGGAGGAGACCAGGGCCCGCCAGCTGGCCGCCGCTCGCCGGCGGGCGACCGGACTGCTGGTGGCCGTCAGCGCCGTCTTCGTCGCCGTCACGGTGGCGGGGGCCCACGGATGGGTGACGTGGGTCCAGGCGGCCGCCGAGGCGTCCATGGTCGGCGGGGTGGCCGACTGGTTCGCGGTGACGGCCCTGTTCCGCCGACCGCTGGGCTTGCCGATCCCCCACACGGCCGTCATCGTCGAGCGCAAGGACCAGTTCGGGGAGACGCTCGGTCGCTTCGTGCAGGAGAACTTCCTGTCGGCCGACGTGCTCTCCGAGCGGATCCAGCGGGCCGATCTCACCCGCCGGCTGGCCGACTGGCTGACCGGGGACGGCAACGCGGAGAGGATCGCCGGCCAGGCGGCTGACGTGGTGGTCGAGGTGACCGAGCTGATGCGCGACGAGGAGGTCCACGGGGCCATCGCCGCCGAGATGCAACGGGGCCTCCAGGCCCTGCCGGTGGCGCCCCTGGCCGGGCGGGGGCTGCGGGCCGTCACCGCCGATGACCGCCACGCCGAGCTGTTCGACATCCTGATCGCCGGCTTCGACAAGTTCCTGGAGGAGAACCACGACAGCCTCCGCGCCCGGTTCCGGGCCGAGTCGCCCCGCTGGGTGCCGGAGGTGGTCGACGACGCGGTCTTCGATCGGCTCCTGCGCCGGCTGCGTCGGCAGCTTCACGGCGCGGCGACCGATCCCGACCACGGGGCCCGCGACCAGTTCGGTGTCTGGCTGGAGTCGCTCTCGGAGCGGCTGGAGACGTCGCCCGAGATGCAGGAACGGGCCGAGGAGCTGAAGCGCCAGCTGCTCGAGCACTCGGAGCTACGCGAGTGGTCGTCGTCGCTGTGGCACGACCTCAAGGCGACCCTGCGCTCCCAGGCGGCGGCCCCCGACTCCGAGCTGCGCCGGCGTCTGGCCGCGGCGCTGCGCTCGGCCGGTGAGCGCCTGACCGAGGACCCTCGGTTGCGGGCCAGCGTCGACCAGGCGGCCGAGTCAGCGGTCCGGGCCCTGGCCGACCAGTTCCACGACGAGCTGGCCGACCTGGTCAGCGGCACCGTCAGCCGCTGGGACGCGGGCCAGACCGCCCGCCGGCTCGAGCTCCTGCTCGGCCGCGACCTGCAGTTCATCCGGATCAACGGCACGGTCGTGGGCGCCCTGGTCGGCACCGCCCTGCACGCCGTCGCCCGCTACAGCTGACTAACCCTCGACCCGCAGGTCGCGCAGGTAGAACCAGTAGCTGCGGGCCCGCACCGTCCGCAGCACGCCGACCATGTCCCAGAACATCTGCCAGGTGCGCCGCCACCCGTCGGGCCAGCCGAACTTCTGGCGTTTGGTCCGGTGGGTCACACCCTTCATGACCCGGGCGGTCGTCGAACAGCGGCCTTCGGCGATCACCTCGTTGATCATCACCTCGATGGTGTAGCCGTCGCGCTTGGAGGGCGGCACCGCGTTGAACACCCAGCGGGGAACGATGCGCTCACCGGTGGTCGGCGGCAGCCGCACCACCAGCGGGTTGAGC
Source organism: Actinomycetota bacterium (assembly GCA_021325435.1). GTDB lineage: Bacteria > Actinomycetota > Acidimicrobiia > Acidimicrobiales > JAJPHE01 > JAJPHE01. The sequence goes on from JAJPHE010000086.1 coordinate 17,061, forward strand.
CACCGGTAGTCGAAGGTGCCGAGCGACATGACGGCCCGGCCCTCGACGTAGGGCTGGCAGATGGCATCGAGATGGGCGGCGGTCAGCCCGATGAGATCGGCGTCGACGAAGAGGATGGCCTCGGCGTCACTCGCCTCGACGCCCGCCTCCATGGCGTGGGCCTTGGACCCCTGCGACCGCTCAAATGCCAGCGACGGGCCACCGGACCCGTCGGCTAGGGGTCCCCGACGCACGACCTTGGCGCCGGCGGCCGCGGCCCGGGTGGCGGTGTCGTCGGTGGATCCGTCATCCACCACGACCACCTGGCGCACGTAGCGGCAGGCGAGGCAGGCCTCCACCACGGAGGCGACGGTCGGCTCCTCGTTGCGCGCCGGTATGACGGCGTCGATGACCGGGCGAGCGCCGGGCACCCGCTCAGGCGTCTGTGCGGCGCAGGCCGGCCCGCTCGCCCCGGCTGACGAACTTGATGGCCATCTTGCGGCTGGCCTCGTCGATCATCTCGTCGCCGAACATGACCGCGCCCTTGCGCTCACCCGGCGCCCCGTGGGTGGTCGCCTGCTCGTAGGCGTCGAGGATGGCCCAGGCCCGGTCGAACTGCTCCTGGGTGGGCGAGAAGACCTCGTTGAGGATGGCGACCTGGTCGGGGTGGAGGGCCCACTTGCCGTCGTAGCCGAGCGTCCGGGTGCGCTTGCAGTACTCGCGGAAGCCGTCAGGGTCACGCACGTAGAGATAGGGCCCGTCGATGACCTGCAGCCCGTTGGCCCGGCCGGCCATGAGGATCTTGGAGAACACGTAGTGGAAGTGGTCGCCGGGGTAGTCGGCGATCTCCACTCCCCCGGTCAGGACGGGCATCTCCATCGAGGCGGCAAAGTCGGCCGGGCCGAAGATGATCGTCTCGAGACGGGGCGACGCCGCGCAGATCTCCTCCACGTTGATGAGGCCGCGGGTGGTCTCGATCTGGGCCTCGATGCCGATGTGGCCGGCCGGCAGCCCCGAGGTCTTCTCAACCTGGGTCAGCAGCAGGTCGAGGGCGACCACCTCGGCGGCGGACTGCACCTTGGGCAGCATGACCTCGTCGAGGCGCGGCCCGGCGTTGCCGACGACCTCGATGACGTCCCCGTAGGTCCACTCGGTGTCCCATGCGTTTATCCGGACGCACAGGACCCGCTCCCCCCAGTCCTGGTTTTTGATGGCGTCGACGACCTTGGCCCGGGCCGCCACCTTCTCCAGCGGGGCGACGGAGTCCTCGAGGTCGAGGAAGGTCATGTCGGCGGCGACGGTCGGGCCCTTCTCGAGAAAACGTTCGCTGGACCCGGGGACCGACAGGCAGGAACGGCGGGGAAGGTCGCGGGATCGTTGGGACATGGTCCGATGCTAAGGGTGTCTCCGCGGCAGGTGCCAGCGAGGAAAGGGCCCCTCAGGCGGCCAGATCCTCGGGGACGAGCTGCTCGGTTATGAGCCGGCCGAAGCGTTCGGGCTGACCGGCGACGAAGCGCCGGCACAGGCGAAAACCCTCGATGTAGCAGGTGATGTAGGCCCGCCACGTCGGATCGAGGAGGAACGACACCGACTTCTGCGCCCGGGGGCGGGGCAGGAGCGACCAGCGGGCCAGGTAGTCCACCACCGCCTCGGGGTCCACCCCGTCGGCGTGCAGCATGAAGGCGGCGTTGGCCCGCACGTAGCCGAGGTCCTCGCCGGCCGTGGCCACCGCCGCCACCACCTCGGCGTCGTAGGGGACCCCGAGCGGCCGCAGGTGGTCGGCCACCGCGGACTCGGGCCGTTGTCCCATCACCACCTCCAGGCCGAGGTCGGCCAGACCCTCGGCCAGCAGGCACTGGGGTGTGCCCACGAGGAAGATCGTCTCCTCCAGCAGGCGGCGGGACCGGACGAGGCCCACCTCCTTGCGGGAGTGCTCGGTGTGGTGACCGGGGTAGGCCTCGTGGGCCACCAGGTGGGCGAGCGAGGTGCTGAGGACCGGCAGGTCGGTGTTGACCGCCACCCGGCTACGCAGCCCTCCGAGGTAGTAGTTGAAGCCGGCCCACGGCTGGTTGGTGACCAGCTCGAAATCGACCTGCTCGCCGGCGGGCAGCCCGAACATGGACGAGGTCCGCTGGCGCAGGTCGTCGGCCAGCGAACGGATGGCGCCCTCCAGCCGGTCGACGGGCACCGCCTGCGATTCGCGCCAGGCGATGTAGCGGTCGGCCACCGGGCCCGAGCCGGGCAGCACCTCGTCGAGGCGCCGGTGGGCGGCGGCGAAGACCTCCTCGTCCTGGCGGCGAGGCGCCACCCCGTAGCAGGCCTCCACCTCCTCGGCGTAGCCCAGCTGCTCTCCGGCCAGCACCCGGGCGGTGGTGCGCAGCCCCTTCGCCTGGGCCCGCAGCCACCGGCGTCGGGTGTCGTCGAGGGCCTCGCCGTCCTCGGCGTCTCCTGCGTCGATGGACTCGAGCAGCTCGGTCGCCCGCCGGACCAGATCGGCGGGGGGCACAAGGGGTGCGGCCGCCGCCCGTTCGGCCAGCTCGGCGGGCCCGTAGTAGGCGTCGACCAGTCCCTCGACGTGGCGGCCGAGGGCCAGGCCGAGCTCCAGGTAGGTGGTGACCGGCCCGGTCACTCAGCCGATGTTCGAGCGCAGGAAGGCCAGCGTGCGCATCCACGCCTGCTGGGCCACTTCGGCGTTGTAGACCTCGGGTCGGGTGTCGTTGAAGAAGGCGTGGTCGACCCCCGGGTAGATGAATAGCTGCGCCTGCTTGCCGAGATCCTTCAACTGAGCCTCGAGCTCACGCACCTTGTCCGGCGTGAAGAACCCGTCCTTCTCGGCGTAGTGGCCCTCGACGGCCGCCGACAGCTTCGAGTAGTCGGGCTGGGCCTCGGGCCAGGCGATCACCCCGTAGAACGGGACGACGGCGCGGACCTTGTCGGGACGGTGACAGCCGAGCACCAGGGCGAGGCCCCCGCCCATGCAGAAGCCGACCACCCCAACCCCCCGGCCGTCGGAAAGCTCGTCGACCCTGTCGACAGCGCCCGACATGTCCTTGGCCGCCCGCTCGATGTTGAGCGCCATCATCTTCTTGCCCGCCTCGTCGGGCTCGCTGGTGGTCTCGCCGTGGTACAGGTCCGGAGCCAGGGCGACGAAGCCCTCGTCGGCGAAGCGGTCGCAGACGTCCTTGATGTGGTCGACCAGACCCCACCACTCCTGGATCACAACCACGCCCGGCCCGCGGCCGGCCGCCGGGGTCGCCAGGTAACCCTGGCCGGTCGAACCATTGCTTGGGAACTCGACGATCTCACCCATGCGGTCGACGCTAGTCGTGGGACCGAATGGCCCCGCAGGTCACCCGGAGGCCCGCAACAGCTCCGGCGCCACCGGGCAGTCGGCCCGCCCGGCGACGCTGGCGGGCGACCCCCTCCCCGCCGGCCCCACGACTTCGTCGACCAACGCCAGGGGCACCACCTCGAACGGGCGCTCCCACGGCTCCTCGCCCCGCCCGTCGATGCGCGCCAGTTGCGCCTCCCACAGTCGGGCCGGGAGGACCCGGCCGACACCGAGCGCCAGCCACACCGCCACACCCTCGGCCCGGGCGACGGCGGCGGCCGCCTTGGAGCCGGTGGCGGCGAGGAAGCCGTCTGGGCCGGCCGCCAGCGCTTCGAGCAGCACCACCCCCGCCACGGTGACGGCCGCTCCGATGCCGGCGGGGTCGACCTCGAGGGCGTCGCCTCCGGCGCCCGACAGCCGCCGGGCCAGGGCCGCCCCCTCGCCATCCACGTCCACGGCCAGGACCTCGAGGTCCCCCCGCTTGCGCAGCGCCTGGGCGGCCTGCTCGGGCCAGCCGACGACCACGACGGTGGCGGCGTCGGCCGGCAGTTCGACGGCCAGCCGATCGGCCGTCGGGTCCTCGTCGAGCTGGGCGGCGGCCCGGTAGGCCTCGGCCACCGGATCCGGGGCGGCGAGAACCCGGGCTGCCATCCACCACATCGGGCCCATTTCCATGTGGCGGTCGACGAGACGGCGGCAGCCGGTGACCACCGCCGCCGGGTCCCCGCCCAGCGACGCCAGGGCGGCGGCCGCCTCGCGAGCTAGCAACGAGGGTCCGGCGCCCTCGGCCCTGGCCACCATGCGCAGGCGCTCGATGGGATGCACGGCCCTACCGTCCGTCGGTCACTTCACAATGCCGCCCTTGGTCATCGCCATGACGTCCAGGGCGCGGTCCGCCTCCTCCTCGCTGAGCAACCCCTGCTCGATGACGACGGTGCGCAGGTCCTTTCCTTCGGCGAGGGCCGTCTTGATGACGCGTGCGGCCTCCTCGTAGCCGATGTACGGGTTGAGCGACGTTCCCACCGAAGGAGACGAAAGGGCATAGGTGCGGCACTGCTCCTCGTCGGCGGTGATCCCCTTGACGCACTTGTCGGCCAGGGCCCGGCTCACGTTGGCCAACAGCCGGATCGACTCGAGCAGGTTGCGGCCGATGACCGGCAGCATGACGTTGAGCTCGAGGTTGCCCGCCGACCCTCCGAAGGCGACGGCGGCGTCGTTGCCGAACACCTGGGCCACCACCTGGCACACCGCCTCGGGCACCACCGGGTTCACCTTGCCCGGCATGATCGACGAGCCGGGCTGTAGGTCGGGCAGGTGGATCTCGCCGAGCCCGGTGCGGGGACCGCTCGACATCAGGCGCAGGTCGTTGGCGCACTTGTACAGCGACACGGCGATGGTGCGGCAGACGCCCGATGCCTCGACCAGCGCGTCACGCGCCCCCTGAGCTTCGAAGTGATCGCGCGCCTCGGTGAGAGGTAGCCCGGTCGCCTCGGCCAGACGACGGATGACACCTTTGGCGAATCCCTTGGGTGCGTTGAGCCCGGTGCCCACGGCCGTGCCGCCCAGGGGAAGCTCGCACACCCGCGCCATGCACGCCTGCACCCGCTCGATGCCATGGTCGATGGCAGCGGCGTAGCCGCCGAACTCCTGGCCGAGGGTGACGGGCGTGGCGTCCATCAGGTGGGTCCGGCCCGACTTGACCACGGCGCGGAACTGACGCTGCTTGGCCCGCAGGGTCTTGGCCAGATGGTCCAGGGCCGGCACCAGCTCCTCGGCGAGGAGGCGGCCAGCGGCGAGGTGGATGGCGGAGGGGAACACGTCGTTGGAGGACTGCGAGGCGTTGGGCTCGTCGTTGGGCCGGATCTCTCGCCCCAGCCGCTCCCCCGCCAGATGGGCCAGCACCTCGTTCATGTTCATGTTCGAAGAGGTCCCGGAGCCGGTCTGGTAGACGTCGACCGGAAACTGGTCGTCCCACTCCCCGGCCGCCACCTCGCCGGCGGCGGCGGCCAGGGCGGCCCCCACGTCCTTGGCCACCAGCCGGAGTCGCACGTTCTCCTCGGCCGCCGCCCCCTTTATCTGGGCCAGGGCGGCGATCAGGGCCCGGTCGATGCGCAGCCCCGAGATCGGGAAGTTCTCCACCGCCCGCTGGGTCTGGGCTCCCCAGCGGGCCGAGGCCGGCACCCGGACCTCGCCCATCGAGTCGTGCTCGATCCGGTACTCGGGCTCGTTTGCGGCAGGGCTCATGCGGGCACGGTAGACCTAGGCGCCGACGGCCGGCGACCGACGCCACCCTGCCGTCGAGGGGGGCCGGTTGCGCGCGCACGGCCCCGCTGACCTGGCCTTTCGCGGCAATTCTTGCAAGCGCGGCGTCGGGGCGACTACCTTCGGCGCCCGTTGTGAACCTGTTCACGAGCAGACTCACGACCTCTACGGCCCAGCGGGGAGCCGGCACCACGAACAGGCTCCGGGTCGTCGCGGCCATTTTCGGCGCTGCGGTGATGACCGCCGGCCTCGCCGGCGTCGCCTCGGCGGACCCCATCGCGTCCGCCCAGGCCCAGGCCAGTCAGATCGCCGCCAGGCTGGGCGCCCTCGACGCCCAGATGGCCCGCCTCGACGAGCAGCTCGACCAGGCCCAGAACCGCCTGAACGGCGTCAACCAGCAACTGGCGGCGGCCCGCGACGCCTACGACCAGGCCCAGTCCGAGGTCGCCTCCACCCGCCAGGCCCTCAAGAACCAGGCCGTCACCGCCTACCTGCAGGGCGGAGACATGGTCGGGGTGCAGCAGCTCATGCAGTCGAGCGAGACGGCGGCCGCCTTGCGCCAGGGATACATGTCGAGCGTCGCCGACTCCGAGCAGAACGCCATCGACTCGTACCACGCCGCCATCCTCCAGTTCCAGGCCCGCCAGGCCCAGCTGGAGTCGGCCCAGGCCAGCGCCCAGTCCGCCGTCGACTCGGTGAGGTCCGCCCGCGACGCTTCGGCCCGGGCGGCGGCCGCCGAGCAAGCCCAGCTGGCCGCGGTCAAGGGCCACCTCGCCGATCTGGTCGCCCAAGTGGAGGCGCAGAAGGCGGCCGCGGCCCAGGCCCGCATCCAGGCCCAGGCGGCCTCCCGCTCCAGCTTCTCCCCCGCCAACCTGCCGCCACCCGGCCAGGGGGCGGGCACGGCCGTGGCGTGGGCCCGGGCCGAGCTCGGCAAGCCCTACGTCTACGGCGCCGCCGGGCCCGACAGCTTCGACTGCTCCGGTCTGACGATGTACGTGTGGGGCAAGGCCGGAGTGGGCCTCCCCCACTCGGCCGCCGGCCAGTGGGACGACACCACCCGGGTGCCGATCAGCCAGCTGCAGCCGGGCGATCTCGTCTTCTACTACCAGCCGGTGGACCACGTCGGCATCTACGTGGGCGGGGGCGAGATGATCGTCGCCGACCACACCGGCACGAACGTACGCTACGCCTCGATCTTCCGCGACGGCCTTGACGGAGGCGGCCGGGTCAACGGCTGAGCCCTCCGTCCACGGAGGGAGGCCATTGGCGATCAGACGCAGCCGCATCAGGGCGCCAGAGCTGTCCGGCTCCGGGGGCTGGCTGAACACCGACGCTCCCCTGTCCATGGCGTCCCTGCGCGGGAAGGTCGTGCTCCTCGACTTCTGGACCTACTGCTGTGTCAACTGCCTGCGGCTGCTCGAGGAGCTGCGCCCGCTGGAGGAGAAGTGGGGCGACGAACTGGTCGTCGTCGGCGTCCACTCACCGAAATTCCCCCGCGAGGCTGACCAAGCGGCCCTGCGCGCTGCCCTGGTTCGCCACCGCGTGACCCACCCCGTGCTGGACGATCCCGAGCTGGTGACGTGGGACCAGTACGCGGTGAAGGGATGGCCGACGGTCGTGCTCGTCGACCCTGAGGGATACGTGGTGGGGGCGGCCTCCGGCGAGGGTTGCGGTCCGGTGCTCGATGACGCCGTGGCCGACGTGGTCGCGCGGGCGTCGGCCGCCGGCACTCTGGTGCGCGGACGTCGACGGGGCCCGGCGTCGGCCCCGCCGGCGGGACCGCTCGCCTTTCCGGGCAAAGTGGCGGTGGACCCCGGCGGAGAGCGGATCGCCGTGTCCGACACCGGCCACGACCGGGTCCTGGTCGCCTACCCCGACGGCCTCGCCGTCGCCGAGGTGACCGGGCTCACCCAGCCCCAGGGCGTCCGCTTCACCGGCCGGGGCCTGATCATCTGCGACACCGGCGCCGACCGGGTGGTCGAGGTCGAGCTCAGCGAGGAGGGGGCCGGGCCGCTGACGACCGTGGTCGACGGACTGGCGTCGCCCTGGGATGTGGTGGTCGAGCCGTCGGGCGCCGCGGTGGTGGCCGAGGCCGGGCGCCACCGCCTCTGGCGGGTGCCCGGGGGTCCCCGACCCGCCGAGCCGGTGGCGGGGAACGGCCGCGAGGGGCTGGCCGACGGACCAGCGACCGAAGCCGAGCTGGCCCAGCCGTCGGGCCTGTGCCTGGACCGCGGCGGGATCGTGTTCGCCGACGCCGAGTCCAGCGCCCTGCGGCTGCTGTCTGCCGAGGGGCGGGTGACGACCATCGTGGGTGAGGGTCTCTTCGACTGGGGACACGACGACGGCCCCCCGGCCCAGGCCCGCCTCCAGCACCCTCTCGGCGTGGCGGCGCGGGGCGCCACCGTGTTCGTGGCCGACACCTTCAACTCGCGCCTGCGGGTGTGGGACGGCAGCCAGCTCGCCACCATCCCCGTCGGAGACGGCACCCTCGACGAGCCGGGCGGCCTGGACGTGACGCCCGAGGGTCGGCTGCTGGTCGCCGACACCAACCACCACCGGGTGGTGACGGTCGACCCGGCGACGGGACGGGTGGAGCCGCTGCCCATCGACCTGTCGGGATTGGACGCCCGCCCGGCCGCCGGGGTGACCGCCCGGCGCGGATCCACCTTCACCCTCGACCTCACCATCTCCCTGGACGGCCGGGCCCTCGACGACTCGGCGGGGCCGCCGGTCCGGGCCGCCGTCGAAGCCCGCCCACCTCACCTTCTCGCCCCGGGGGCCCGCCAGTGGGCCCTCGACGACGTCTGCCGCCTGGTCCAGCTGACGGGCGGGGCTCGGCCGGACACCGGCACCCTGCTGGTGGAAGTCTCCGCCGCCGTGTGCGGCGACGGGACCTGCGAGGTGATCACCCGCCGCCGCCGCCACCGGCTGACGATCACCTGAACGAGATCGCCCGAACGACGATCGCCCGAACGACGACCGCCTGAACAAGGATGGAGTGATGAGAGCGCTGACTGTCGCCGGCGGAGAGGTGGTGACCGACGAGCGGCCGGACCCGACACCGGGCACCGGCGAGATCCTCGTCCGGGTGCGGGCCGCCGGGATCAACGCCGCCGACCTGCTGCAGCGCCAGGGGCTGTACCCGGCGCCCCCCGGCGCCCCCGCCGACATCCCCGGCCTCGAGCTGGCCGGCGAGGTCATCGCCTGCGGGCCCGACGCCACCCGGTTCTCGCCCGGCGACCGGGTGATGGCGCTGGTCGGAGGGGGCGCCCAGGCCGAGCTGGCCGTGGTGCACGAACGGGTCGCCATGCCCGTGCCCGACGGGGTGAGCTGGGAGGTCGCCGGCGCCTTCCCGGAGACGTTCATCACCGCCCACGACGCCCTGTTCACCCAGTGCGGGCTGGGGCCCGGTGAACGGTTGCTCGTCCATGGTGGAGCCGGCGGGGTGGGGACCTCGGCGGTCCAGTTGGGGGTGGCGGTGGGAGCCCAGGTGACGGCGTCGGTGCGCGACCCGAAACTGCGGCCCAGGGTCGAGGCCCTCGGCGCCGGGGTGGTCCCCCACGACGACTTCGCCGGGGGCGGCCCCTTCGACGTGATCCTCGAGCTGGTCGGGGCGGTGAACCTGGAGGCCAACCTGTCCTGCCTGGCCGGTTGCGGGCGAATCTCGATCATCGGCCTCAGCGCCGGCGGACGAGGCGAGATCGACCTGTTCGCCCTGATGGGCAAGCGGGCCCGGATCCACGGCTCGACCCTCAGGTCCCGCCCCCTCGAGGCCAAAGCGGAGGCGGCCCGCCAGGTCGAGCGGCACGTGCTGCCCCTGCTGGGGGCGGGGAAGGTGGCGCCGCCGGTCGAGGCCGTCTTTCCCCTGGACGACGCGGCCGCCGCCTACCAGCGCTTCGCCGCGGGGGGGAAGTTCGGCAAGGTGGTCTTGGCCTGCGGCTGACCGGACGGACCGGGCCCTCTAGGGATTTATAGGTTATTCCCTATACCAACCCATAGGTCCTGCCCGCTCAGACGGCCGTCCAGCCGCCGTCCACGCACAGGACCTGGCCGGTGACGTAGGTGCTGGCGTCGCCGGCGAGGAACAGCAGGGCGCCGTCGAGCTCGGCCAGCTCGCCGGGGCGACCCATGGGGGTCTTGCGGCGGATCCAGCGCTGGCTGGCCTCGTCGGCGAACATCTCCTCGGTCATCTCCGAGGGGAACCAGGCGGGGGCGATGGCATTCACCCGCACGCCCCGGCGAGCCCACTGGGCGGCGAGCTCGCGGGTCATGTTCACCACCCCGCCCTTGCTGGCGGCGTAGCTCGCCTGCGGTATCTGACCGGTGCCCAGCACGCCGAGGACCGACGCCACGTTGACCACCACCCCGCCCCCCTGTTCGAGCATGCGCCGGGCGACCATCTGGGTCAGCAGGAAGACCGACGTGAGGTTCACGTCGATGATCTGGCGGAACGTCGCCGGCGGCTCCTCCTCGGCGGGGACCGGGTCGGAGATGCCGGCGTTGTTGACGAGCAGGTCGACCCGCCCGGTCAGGCCGGCGGCGGTGTCGACCAAGCGAGCGAGGTCGGCGTCGACGGTGACGTCGCAGGCAACGGCCGTGGCGCCGGGCAGGTCGGCGGCCAACTTCTCCAGCCGGTCGACGCGGCGGGCCCCCATCACCACCCGGGCCCCGGCGGCGCTGAGAACCCGGGCGAAGCGCTCGCCGATGCCACTGGAGGCGCCGGTGAGGATGGCCACCCGGCCGTCGAGACGGAACAGGGCACTAGGGTCGGCCACGTCGGTCACCGCCGCACTCTACGGCCACCACCGGCCGCCGCCACCCGGAGGTCCCGTGGAATACAACGACTTTCAACATCTTCGCTTCGAGCGGAGACCCAACGGGGTGGTGCTGGTGACCATCGACCGCCCCGACGTGCTCAACGCGGCCGACGAGCGTCTGCACCGCGAGCTGTCCGAAGTGTGGGCCACCTTCGACGCCGACGACTCGGCCCGGGTCGCCGTGATCACCGGAGCCGGCAAGGCGTTCTCCGCCGGCGGCGACCTGTCGATGATCGAGGAGATGACGGTCAGCTACGACGCCGTGCTGGTGCAACTGCGCGACGCGGCCGCCATCGTCACCAGGATGATGGAGACCGACAAGCCGATCGTGTCGGCCATCAACGGCGTGGCGGTCGGCGCTGGGCTGGCGGTGGCGCTGCTGGCCGACATATCGATCATGTCGGAGACGGCCCGCATCACCGACGGGCATCTCCGGCTGGGGGTGGCCGCCGGCGACCACGCCGCCGTGGTGTGGCCGTTGTTGTGCGGCATGGCCAAGGCCAAGTACTACCTGCTCACCGCCGACTTCCTCGACGGGCGCGAGGCCGAGCGCATCGGCCTGGTCAGCCGGTGCGTGCCCGAGGCCGAGGTGCTCGACGCCGCCCTGGAGATCGCCGACCGCCTCGGTCGGGGCTCGCAGAACGCCCTGCGGTGGACCAAGCGCTCCCTCAACGGTTGGCTGCGCATGGCCATGCCGATCTTTGAACATTCGCTCGCCCTCGAGATGCTCGGATTCCTCGGCGCCGACGCGGCCGAAGGGGTGGCGGCAGTCAAGGAGAAGCGTCCGGCGCGCTTCCCGTCGGCACAGGAGGATTGACGATGCAGATCGAAGAGGCGCTGCGGTTCGTGGACCGCAACCACCGGGCGATGCTGGCCACCCTGCGGGCCGACGGCCAGCCCCAGCTCTCACCGGTCACCGTCGCCCTCGACGGCGACGGCCGGGTCGTCGTCAGCACCCGGCGCACGGCCATGAAGACGCGCAACCTGCTCCGTCACCCTCGGGCGTGGTTGTGCGTGATCAACGACGGCTTCTTCGGCGAGTGGGCCCAGCTCGAGGGCGAGGCCGAGGTGGTCGAGCTGCCCGAGGCCATGGAGGGCTTGGAGGACTACTACCGCCGGGCGTCCGGTGAGCATCCCGACTGGGACGATTATCGCCGGGCCATGCGTGACGAGCAGCGGGTGCTGGTGCGCATCACCGTCGACCGGGCCGGGCCCACCGTGTCGGGCTGAGGTCTCAGCTGCCGAGCGGCGGGGTGACGCCGACGTCGTAGGCCAGCCTCTCCCCGTCGGGTCGCACCCCTTCGGTCGGGCGGTGCGGCTCGACCCGCCCGTCGTGCATCAAGTGGAGAACCTCGCCGCCCCGGCCGACCACCACCGCGTCGGCGAGGAGGCGGCGGTGACAACGCCACCACACGCTTTCCGAGCACATGGCCGCCACCCGGCCCTGGGCCGCCTCCTCGAGCAGCCGTTCGAGGGCGGCGGCGAAAGTGTCGGTGTCCATGTAGTCGGCGTAGCCCCGGAAGGAGGGATGGCGCAGGGCGACGTGGCGCGAGTCGGGCCGGGGCTTGCGAAACCCGCCCAGTTCCGGCTCCCACCGGTAACCGACCCCGCCCGCCGGCATCCACTCGGCCAGCCGGTCGCGGGAGAAGTGCGGGTGGCGCCGACTGCCCGGCACGGTGCGCACGTCGACCACGGCGTCGACGTGGGCGCCGCCCAGCACCGCCAGCAGCTCGTCCGGGGCCAGGGTGCCGTGCCCCACCGTGTAGAGCGTCACCCCGGCTCCCTACCCGCTGGCCGCCCGTTGCGGGCGGGCGCCGGGCGGGTATGGCCCCCCCAGGCGACCCGGGCGCCGGCCTGGGCGAGCGAGGAGGCCAACCGATGGACCAGTCCGACGGCGCGCTCGGGCGGGTGGCCCGCCCCCTGCGCGATCTTCCGGCCCGGTTGGAGGGCGTCGAGGCTCTCGACGGAGTGGTCGGCCCGCTGCGCGACCTGGCCGGGCGGGTGGCCAAGCCGGCCTCGCCGGCGAACACCGCGCTGAGCGGCACGTGGATGGGCCACCCGCTCCACCCACTGCTGACCGACGTGGCCATCGGATCGTTCACCAGCGCCCTGCTCATGGACCTCGTCGGCGGACGCAAGCGGGCCAAGGCGGCCGACCGCCTCATCTTCCTCGGGCTCATAGCCGCCGTGCCCACCGCGGCCAGCGGTCTGAACGACTGGCAGACCCTCTCCGGCCCGGAGTCCCGGGTGGGGGTGGTGCACGCCGCCTCGAACGCGGTGGCCACCACCCTGTTCGGCGCGTCCTGGTACTCGCGCAAGCGGGGCCGGCGCCTGAGGGGCCGTCTGCTGGCCCTGGCCGGGGCGGGGGCCACCGCCATGGGTGGCTTCCTCGGTGGCCATCTCTCCTACCGCCGCGGCGTCGGCGTGGACCGCAGCGCCTTCGCCCCCGACGAGGAGGGCTGGACCACGGTCGCCGAGGAGTCGGAGCTGACCGAATCGGCGCCGGTGCGGGTCGACCTCGGCGGCCTGCCGGTGATGGTGGTGCGCCACCAGGCGCGGATCTACGCCCTGGCCAACCAGTGCGCCCACCAGGGCGGACCACTGTGCGAAGGCAAGGTCGCCGACGGCCAGGTGACCTGCCCGTGGCACGGAAGCACCTTCCGCCTGGCCGACGGCGAGGCCCTCACCGGGCCGTCGGCCCACCCGCAGCGGTCCCTGCAGGTCCGCATCCAGGGCGGAAAGGTAGACCTTCGCCTGTAACCTGCTGGGGGCAGGGAGGTAACCGATGCCGAGGCCAATCTGGAGCGGGTCGATCAGCTTCGGGCTGGTCAACGTGCCGGTGAAGATGCACACGGCCGTGCGCAAGAAGACCATCCGCTTCCACCAGCTGCACGCCGAGGACGGCGCCCGGATCCAGCAGAAGCGGGTGTGCACCCTCGACGGCGAGGAGGTCCCCTACGAGGACCTGGCCAAGGGGTACGAGCTGTCCCCGGGCCAGTACGTGGTCATCGATCCCGAGGAGCTGGACGCGCTCGACCCGGCGGCCACCCAGACCATCGACATCGAGGACTTCGTCTCCCTCGACGACATCGATCCGCTCTACTACGACACGTCCTACTACCTGGTGCCCGACGTCCGGGGGGCCAAGCCCTACCGGCTGCTGCTCGACGCCATGCGCGAGACCAACCGGGTGGGCATCGCCCGGGTCGTGATGCGGACCAAGCAGTACCTGTGCGCGGTGCGACCGGTCGGCGACGCCCTCGTGCTCACCACCATGAACTTCGTCGACGAGGTCGTGTCCCGCGACGAGTTGGAGGGCCTCCCCGGGCCGTCGGAGACCAGCGAGCGCGAGCTCACCATGGCCCGCCAGCTGGTCGAGTCGCTCGCCACCGGCTTCGAGCCCGAGCGCTACCACGACACCTACCGCGAAGCGGTCATGTCCCTGATCGAGGCCAAGGCCGAGGGCCAGGAGCTCGTCACCCAGCCGGCGGCCGCCTCGACCGCCCCGGTGATCGACCTCATGGCGGCCCTTGAGGCCAGCCTGGCCGCGTCGAAGGACGGTCAGGGCAAGCGGGCCGCGGCCGGCGGCGAGCCGGCCGGCGAGCCGTCCGAGCCGGAGGGCCGGGGCTCCAAGTCGTCGTCGAAGGGCGGGCGGCGCCGGGCCAGCTGATCACCGATGTCGTCGGTGAGCACCGGCACGATGAGCCGGGCGCCGCGCTGGTAGGTGAGGTAGTTCCAGGACCAGTCGAGCAGCACCGTGGCCCGGTTGCGGAACCCGATCAGGTACACCAGGTGCAGGGCCAGCCAGGCGATCCACGCCGGGAAACCGCGGACGCGGATGCCGAAGGGCAGCTCGGCCACGGCGGCGTTACGGCCGATGGTGGCCATCACCCCCTTGTTGACGTAGTGGAAGCGGCCCGGGCTCCGGCCGGTCAGGCGGCCGCCGATGACTTTGGCCACGTGGCGTCCCTGCTGCATGGCCACCGGCGCCAGCTGCGGGTACACCTGGCCCTGCTCGTCGGAGGCGGCAGCCAGGTCGCCGACGACGAAGACTTCGGGGCGTCCCGGCACCGACAGGTCCGGGCCGACCTCGACGCGCCCGGCCCGGGACAGGTAGAGACCGAGGGCGGCGCCGAGGGGGTTGGCCCGCACCCCCGCCGTCCAGACGAGGGTCCGGGTCGGAACGAACTCGCCGCCGGCCAGGCGCACGCCCTCGGCGGTCACCTCCTCGACGGCCGAGCCGAGCCGCACCTCCACCCCTCGGCTCTCGAGCGTGGCCCGGGCACTCTCGGCCGAGGCGGCGGAGAACCCCCCGAGCAGCCGGTCGGTGGCCTCCACCAGCACGATGCGCGACTCGGTGAGGTCGAGGTGGGGGTGGTCACGGGCCAGCACCCCGTGGATCAGCTCGGACAGGCCGCCGCACAGCTCGACTCCGGTGGGCCCGCCGCCGACGACGACGACCGTCGTGGCCGCCGGGTCCTCGTCTCGTCTGTGGGCGTCGGCCCACTCGAACTGCTCCAGCAGGTGGGCCCGCAGCCGCATGGCGTCGGTGAGGGTCTTGAGCGGGAAGGAGTGCTCGGCCACCCCGGGGATGCCGAAGTCGGCGGTCACCGCCCCGGCCGCCACCACGAGATAGTCGTAGGCCAGCCGCTCCCCGTCGGTGAGCTCGATGTGACGGCCGTCCAGGTCGGCCCCCACGACGGTGCCCACCCGGAAGTCGAGGGCCGGATGGCGGTGGACCATGCCCCGCACGGCGTAGGCGATGCTCTCGGCGTCGAGGCCGGCCGTGGCCACCTGGTAGAGCAGCGGCTGAAAGGTGTGGTAGTTGCGCCGGTCGACCAGGGTGACCTCCACCGGCGCCTCGGCCAGGGCCCGGGCGCAGCTCAGGCCGCCGAAGCCGGCCCCCACGACCACGACCCGGGGGCGGAAGCCCTCGGGGTCCTGCCGGGTGCGCCGCAACCGGACCATGCTTGTGAGTCTATTCACATGACGGGGGCGGCCCAAACCCTCCCCGAAACGCGACCAGGGGCGGCGGGTGGCCGCCGCCCCTGGCAGTCCGAGAGCCGGTCGGTCAGGCCGCCGCGTTGGAGCTGGCCGAGATGGCCTGTCCCCCTGAGCCGCTGGTGACCGACACCTTCCGAGGCTTGGCTCTCTCCGCCACCGGGATGGTGACGGTCAGGACCCCGTTCTCGTAGCGGGCCTCGATCCGCTCGGCGTCGAGGTTCTCTCCGAGGAACAGCTGTCGGGCCACCGCCCCGTGGTTGCGCTCGGCTGCGATCACCTGGTCCCCCTCCTCGGGGTGCCAGGACCGCTCGGCCCTGACGGTGAGCACGTTCTCCTCGACCGTCAGGTCGATCGACTCCGGGTCCACCCCCGGAAGGTCGAAGCTGACCACGAAGTGGTCCCCATGACGCCAGGCGTCCATCGGCATGGCCGGAGCCCGGCCGCCCAACGCCTCCTGGGTCAGACGATCGAGCTCGCGGAACGGGTCGAACCTCATCAGCATCGTCCGCACCTCCTGCTGGTCGCTCCTCGGTCGGGCTGTCCCTTCGGCCGCCCGGCCCCTCAGGGTCATCTCCTGAGGTTCATCCTCTAATGGTTCATCCTCTAATGGTTCATCCTCTATGGTTCATCCTCTATGGTTCATCTGACATGACAACTATACCATCAAGTTTATTCCGTCGTCTACCAATATGATCGGCCGCTCCTCGGGGATCAGCGGCCCGGTCCGGGGGGCTGGCTACAGTCAGCGCCGGTGCTCTACGCCCTGCCGGCGCTGGTCGTGGGCCTGGTGGCCGGCCTGGCCACGGGGGGACGGATCTCCCGGTTGAGCCTGGGTGGCCTGCGCGCCCTCCCCCTCCTGGCCTTGGGCATCGCCCTCCAGGCCGGCAGCGGGGCGGCGGGGTCGATGGCGGCCCCGGTCCTGCTGGCGTCGGACGCCGCCCTGCTGGTGTTCGCCCTGGCCAACGTGTCGGGCCGGGGCGTGTCCGAGACTCCGGCGGCGGGCGTCCTGTCGGTGGCCGGGGCGGGCATGGCCCTCGTCGCCGTGGGGGTGGGGCTCAACCTGGAGCCGATCAGCGCCGACGGCGGCATGCCGGTCAGGTCGTCGGCCATCGTCGCCTCCGGACTGGCCCGGCCCGGGGGGGTGGACCGGGTCCAGGTGACGGGCAAGCACCACCTGGCCGGACCGGGAGACCGGTTCGTGGGCCTGGCCGACGTCATCCCCGTCCGACCCCTGCACACCGTGGTCTCCCCCGGCGACCTGGTCTTGTCCGCCGGCATCGCCACCGTGCTGGCCGGGCTGCTACACCGCCGTCGGCGAGTGGGCGTCCGGCCCGTGCAGCTCGAGGTCTGACCCGGGGGGGCGGAGGGCCGCCACCCGGGACACCGCTTCGGGGCTCTGCTCGGCGAGGCGGACCAGCTCGGCGGCGACGGCGGCCTCACGCCCGGTGGGATGGGCGGCGAGCACCTCGTCGATGACCCCGCGGGGAACGGCGTGGCCCCACGGCAGGGGCCAGCGCCGGGCCGCCTCGTCGGTCGTGCTGGCCACCCGGATGACGGCGGCGTGCAGGCCGACGTGGGCCGGTTCGGCGGTGATCACCTCGGCGACGAGGGGGGCCACCCCGGCGAGGAACCCGGTGTCCTGGAGGATCTGCTCGCTCACCTCTCCCAGCTGGGCCGCGGTCACCGGCTCGGCGCCGGCTTCGGGCGCCTGCAGCGAGACCTCACCCAGGTGGTGCAGGTGGCAGCCGGTGGCGATGCGGGCCGAGGTCGCTGAGTCGATGCCCAGGCTGCGGCACAGCAGGGCGGCGTAGCCGGCGGTCCGCTCGGCATGGCCGAGAGAGGCGAAGCCGGCGACCTCGGGCAGGGTGCCGAGGGCCTGGACGGTCTGCTCGTAGGTACGGCGGGCCGCAGCCCGGCGGGCGAAGGAGAAGCGGGTGAGGAACAGCGGGATGACGGCGATCAGGGCCGCTTCGACCCCCGCCACCCGGTAGCCGACCACCAGGAGGGCGGCGGCGCAGGTCATGGCGACCGGCACGGTGAGCAGCTCGACGGGACGGCGGCGGGGGCTGCCGGCCGGACGGCGGACCACGGCGGCGTCGACGCCGAAGTAGACAACGCCCACGGCCAGCACTCCCACCACCACCAGGTCGCGGCCCCCGCTGAACAGGCGGGGCACGGCGGTGTACAGCCCGAACTTCAACGCCCCGGCCGCCACCGCTGACGCCGCCGTCCTGGCCGCCAGCACCCCGAGGCGGACATTGGGTGGCGGCGGATCGGCCGATGGATGGGCCAGGACGGCGGGCACGAAGCGCAAGCCCCGCCACGGGCGGGCCCTGACCAGCACCATTGCCGCGGCGCCGACCGCCACGACGACGCCGTAGGGCGGACGGGCGAGGCAGAGCACGGCCAGGACGAGGGCGGCGCCGAGGGGGATCTCCCCGCCCCCGGGCACAGGCACCTCGAGCAGGAGGGCGAGGGCGGCGACCACGGCCAGCCCGGCCAGCAGGGCCACGTCGAGGGCGATCACGTCGCCTCCCCGGGCGGCTCGCTGCCCTCGGTCACCACGGCGGGGTCCTCGAGGTCGCCGAGGCCGGCCGACCCCACCCCGGCGGTCGGCGGGGTCACCTCGAACTCGACCGAGGTCTGCTCGAAGCCGGCGCCGTAGTGCTCGCCGCGGCGCTCGATGGCGTTGATCAGCGCCTCGACGCATTCGGGGTGGAACTGGCTGCCGGACTTGTCGCGCAGCTCCTCGAACGCGACGGCCTGGGGCAGCGCCTTGCGGTAGGAGCGGGTCGAGGTCATGGCGTCGAAGGCGTCGGCCACCGCCACCACGAAGGCCTCCAGATCGGTCTCCGACTCACCCCCGTAGCCGCCGCCGTCGTAGCGGCTGTGGTGGCCGGCCGCCGCCGCGGTCATCGGGCGCAGGAAATCGACCTGGGAGAGGATGTCGATGCACACGTGGGCGTGGCGCTGGACGAGGGCGAACTCCTCCGGGGTGAGGCGGCCGGGCTTGTTGAGCAGGTGGCGGGGAACGGCCAGCTTGCCGATGTCGTGCATGAGAGCGGCCTGGCGCAGGTGGGCCTGGCGCAGTGGATCGAGGCCGAGCTCCTCGCCGATGTAGCCGGCGTAGCGGGCCACCCGCTTGGTGTGCTCGTGGGTGTAGGCGTCCTTGGCCTCGATGGCCCGCAGGAACACGGCGACGGTCGCCTCGCGGGCCTCGTGGATCTCGAGGAAGGACGAGAAGCTCCAGCGGGCGATGGCGAGCGGGACGACGAGCAGGGCGAGAGCGGCGGGGCCCAGCCACGTGTACACCTGGCCGATGAGGGCGCCGACCAGACCGAAGGTGAGGTAGTTGGGCAGCATCGGGCGCATGTCGGCCCACACCTGGGCCGGGCTGGCCCCGGTCTCGATGGAGACGGCCGGCAGCACCAGGCCGATGTTCACCGCGGCGTAGGCCACCGCCGCCACCACCACGTGGGCGACCAGCAGCTGGCCCCGCGGGGGGCCGATGGCGCCGGCGGCGGCCGCGGCGGCGGCCGCGGAGAGGGCCATCTGGGAGCAGTTGGCGACCGTCGACCGGTAACGGCGGCGACGGAGGGTGCGGAACGCCACCCCCCCGAACGCCCCGGTGAGGGCGGCGGACAACACGGCGGCCCGGGTGCCGTAGGCGGCCTGGCAGGCCATGATGACCATGAAGCTGGGGCTGATCTCCACCTTGGACGGCAGCACCAGCGAGGCGTTCTCCGCCGCGCACAACAGCGAGGCGAACAGCAGGACGGTGAAGGGCCGGGGCCAGGAGCCGGAGGTGGCGGCGTGGTGGAAGAGGATGGCGAGCAGGCCGGCGGCCAGGAAGGCGTACCCGCCGCTCAGGACCCTCGACCGCCTGGCTGTGCCGCCCAACTCGACCTGCTTCCCCTGGCCTGTGACCGCGACAACCGACTGGGAAGGACGGCCGGGACCCGTCGAATCAAACATCACTAGCCGATACCGAAACCGGCACCACCGGCCAGCAGCACAGCGACGAGGCTGGCGGCGGCGGCGACCACGCGGACAATGGCGTTCTTCTTCATGTAGGGGCACCCCCTCTCGTACGGATGGTGTAGCCCCGCGTCCGCTAATGACGGGACCCGATTCCGCTCCGCTCGGGTGATGCGCTGGGTGGCCCCTGCTGCCCTTCCCACTCGATTGTCAAGGTGCGGTGCATACCGCCGATACATCTCGCATCGGCAGTCGGAGGACGCTCGTGAGCGTCCCGCCGGACGAGAACGGTAAGGGCATCCTCACCGTGGGTCGATAGTCATTTCGGACCATTTCCACGCCTGCGCCTACTAGCCCCGATCGGGCATCCCCGTTTACAGGCGCCCCACCAGCCACGCTCACCAGCCCCAAGAGCCCCGTGGCCCCCTCGCGCCCCGGCAGGAGGGTGGCCGGGAGGCCGGGCCGGAGTGTCCACCGGCGGCGGCGCGGCGCTGGTTACCCTGACGGCGGTGGAGGGCCTGGCTGACCTCGAGCAGGACCTGCGGCGCATCCCGGGTGTCGGGGGGGCCAAGGTGGTGGTGTCGCCGGACGGCGAGGTCACCGAGGTGCACATCGTGGCCGGCCCGGCGAAGCACCCCAAGCAGGTGGTGCGTGACGTGCAGACGGTGGCGCTGGCCCACTTCGGGGTGGAGATCGACCGTCGGGTGGTGTCGGTGGTCCAGATGGGCGGCGCCGACGACGCCGCCCGCCTGTGGGACGAGGCCGCCAACGGATCCTCCGACAGCCGTGGCTCGGGCGACGGCGCCGCCGCCGGGCTGACGGCGCGGCCCCGGATCGGGGCGGTGTCGGCGGTGGCCGACGGCCTGCGCTACCGGGTCGAGGTGACCCTGTCCCAGGGCGACGAGCAGGTGGTGGGAGCGGCGGTGGGACCGGCGACGGCGGCCCTGATGCCCCGGCTGGTCGCCAAGGCCACCCTCGACGCCCTGCTCCAACTGGAGACGGTGGCGCCGTTCGTGGACGTCGAGTCGGCGGCGGTGGTCCGCCTGGGCGAGCGCGACGTCGCCCTGGTCGGTCTGGTCCTGCTCTCCCCCAGCCGCGAGGACCTCGTGGTCGGCGCCGCCCCCATCCGGGGCCCGGGCCTCAACGACGCCGTGGCCCGGGCCGTGCTCGACGCCACCAACCGTCGCTTCCCCTGGCTCGTCGGGGGCTGACCCACCGGATCAGAAGATCCAGCCGCTCCGGGGGAACAGCCGGACCCAGCCATAGTCGAGCCCGACGAGAGGGACGTCTATCCCGCCTTTGTCGTCCGCCCGGCTAGTGGTGGCGGCGACCTTCCCGTCGCTTGCGCAACCGGCCCGGTGATCCGGCCAGCAGCCCGACCGCCACCCCGACGAGGAAGCAGACGAGGATCACCCAGATCAGCCGGGGATGGCGGGAGGCCACCAGGAAGTCGACCCGCACCGCCTGCGAGTTGCGCACCACGAAGGCCACGACAATCCCCACGAGAACGGCAGCCGCGCCCAGCCGCACCGCCAGGCGGCGCCGGTCGGCCCGCAGCTCGCCCAGGGCGACCCGGTGGGCGTCGTCTCCGGGCTTGGGGGCGGCGGCGGGCTGGGTCGAGGACATCATCGCCCTATCGGCCGGTGTCAGCAGCCACCTGAGGAGGGTCGGTGTCACCGCCGGCGAAGGCGACCTGGACGGCCCGCTCCGAGCCCAACTGGGCGATGCCGGCCAGGGTGAAGGCCAGGGCCACGCAGAACAGGGGCAGCCACCACCCGGTGGGCAGGTTCTCGCCGAAAAGCACCAGGCCGGCCGGCACCGGCAGGATCGCCGACAGGGCGGTCATGGCCGGCACGGCCGACAGGGCGGTGCCGGCCTGGAGGCCCCGCTGAAGGAGGCTGGTGGCCACGATCGAGGAGACGGCCAGCAGGTAGGGGGCCGGGCCGGTGAACACCCGGACCACGGAGGACCCGGAGAGGTGGTGGACCTGCAGGCCGAGGTAGCGGGTGGCCACGGCGGCGACGGTGAAGAACACCCCGGCCGAGGCGCCGAACAGCGCTCCCGCCCCCACGGTCGACGCCGATCGCTCGGCCCGCAGCGCTCCGACCAGGGCGGTCAGCCCGGCCACGGTGCAGGCGGCGACCGCCGGCCACAGCCGGTCCGGCGCCGGGAGGACCCCGGCGTCGCCGGCGCGGGCCACCGAGGCGGTGAGCAGCACGACCCCTCCCACCAGCGACGCCATGCCGGCTACCCCCCAACGGGTGAGCCGTTCGCCGAGGAACAACGCCCCGCCCAGCACCACGACGGTCAGCCCGGCGGCCAGCAGGGGCTGGACGAGGATGAGCGGGGCCACCGTCAGGGCGACGACCTCGAGGGCGAAGCCGCACAGCTCGCAGACGAACCCGGCCAGCCACAGCGGCTGACGGACCAGGCGGAGGAGGAGGCCGAACCCGAGACCGGCGCCCGCCGCTTGCCGGCGGGCGGCCATGGCCTCGACCACCGGGGCGATGTTGTAGAAGATCGTCGCCCCGACGGCGGCCGGCACCGCCTCGGAGAGCAGCCGGCTCACGGCGTCGGCGCGTCGGCGCCGCCGGCGTTCAACCCCAGAGGGGCGAGGGCGCCGACGAAGCGCCGAGCCCACCCCTCCGGGCCTTCCGGGCCCTCCGGCACCGCCGTCGGCGAGGATGCCCCGCCCCCTCCGGCCAGGAGGGCGGTGGCTGCCGCCGCCACCAGGCGAGGGTCCCCCGAGGTGGCCGCCGCCCCGCCCCGGGCCAGCTCCAGCTGGAGGTTCTCGCGGCCGTGTCCGGGGACGGTGTCGAGCAGCAGCATCGGACGGCCCACGGTCCGGGCCTCGGTGCAGGTGTCCCCGGCGGTGGTGATCACCAGGTCGGCTGCCGCCATCAGCTCGGGGATGCGGGTCGTGAAGCCGAAGGGCACCACCCCGGGACGAGCGTGCCGGACGAGCCGCTGGTGCAGCCGTTCGTTGTTGCCCGCCACCACCAGCACGTGGTGGCCGGCGTCGGCGAGCGGGCCGGCCAGGCGATCGAGAGGGGCCATCCCCCACGCCCCGGCCATCAACAGCACGCAGGTGCCCTCGGTGGGCAGGCCCAGCGAGTGGCGGGCCTCGTCGCGCCCCGGGGCCCGGTGGAACTCGGTGCGCACGGCCGGAGGCACCACCGCCACCTCGGCGCCCGGACGGTGGTAGCGGATGAACCCGGCCGACATGTCGGAGGTGACGATGAACAGGTCCGTGCCGGCGTGGACCCACAGCCGGTGGGGGCAGGCGTCGGTGCAGTAGACGACCGAGCGCAGGCGGGGCTGCTCGCGCTTGAGCCGGTCCACCACCGCGCCCCCGGTGGCGAACACCGACACCAACAGGTCGGCGGGCCGCTCGGCCAGCATCCGTCGCAACGGCCCGACCAGTTTGCCGGCCGCCGCCCGGTCCAGCCCCCGCCCGAGGCGGCTGCCGGTGCGCAGGTGGCCGAAGTGCAGGGCGTCATAGGCGCCGGGCACGGCCATCAGCCCTTTCATGATGCCGGTGGCCACCTCGTTGAACCCGCCGCCGAGCAGGGCCATGCAGTCGACGATGTCGCTGTCCCAGCCGACGGAGGCCAGGGCGTCGGCACAGGCCTCGGCCACCACGTCGTGGCCCTTGCCGATCGACCCGGAGAGGATCAGGGCGCGATGCGTGCCGGCCGGAGCCGGCCCGTTCATGCCGGGGGTCCGGCCGGGTGACGCGACGCCGACCTCCGGTACCAGTCGACGTAGCGGCGCAGCCCCTCCTTGAACGGGGTCTCGGGAGCCCAGCCCAGCACCTCGGCCGCCCGGCGGGCGTCGACCTGACGGCCGGCGAAATCGCCGGCCCGGGCGGGCTGGTAGGTCACCTCGACGTCGCCGATGACCTCCTGGACCGACTCGGCGATGTGACGGATGCTGACCTGCTCGGTGCCGTCGAGGGCGACCACCTGGTTGGCGGCCCCGGGGGTCAGAACCCGCACGTGGGCGTCGGCCAGGTCCTCGACGTAGACGTAGTAGCGGTACTGCGAGCCGTCTCCGGCGATGGTCAGGGGCTGGCCGGCCAGGGCTTGGCGCACGAAGCGAGCGATGACCAGCTCGTCGCGCATGCCCGGCCCGTAGGGGATGCCGTAGCGCAGGATGGTGTAGTCGAGGCCGTAGAGGGCCTGGTAGCTGCGGACCAGCATCTCGGCCCCGATCTTGCTGGCGGTGTACACGTGGTTGACCGCCATCGGGTCGAGGGGGCTGTCCTCGGAGATGCCGCCGTCTCCCGGGGCGGCCCCGTACACCCACACCGTGCTGGCCAGCACGAACCGGCCCACACCCGCCTGGCGCGACGCCTCCAGGATGTTGGCCGTGCCTGTCAGGTTGATCTGGGCCGTGTCCACCGGCGCCTGCAGTGCCTTGTCCACGTCGGCCACCGCGGCCAGGTGGAACACCACGTCGGCGTCGCTCACCGCCTCGGACAGAGAGGCCAGGTCGAGGATGTCGATGCGCAGGTAGTCGGCATCGGGCCACACCGCGCTGAGATGGCGGTCGACCACCACCACGTCATGGCCGGCGGACAAGAGCCGCCCCACGACATGGCTTCCGATGAAGCCGCATCCGCCTGTCACAACCGCCCGCATCGGGGACTCCTTGTCTTGCTCAGAGCGCCCGGTAGGAACGGGCGAACGAATCGATCACGTGATCCACCTCGACATCGGTCATGTCGGAGTGGACCGGCAGGCACACCTGGCGGGCGCACACATCCTCGGCCACGGGCATGGGGCCGTCGGCGTAGGGGGACAGCACCGGTTGCAGGTGCAGCGGGGTGGCGTAAACCTCCCCGCTGAGGGACACCCCGTGCTCGGTCCGCAGCTGCTTCTTCAGCTGGTCGCGGTCGGCGCCGTCGGGCAGCAGGGCGATGTACTTGTAGTAGTTCGACACACAACCCTCGGGCTCGGCGATGACCGTGATGCCTTCGAGCCGGGCCAGGGCCTCGTCGTAACGGCGGGCCACCGCCCGTCGGACGGCGAGGGCCCGGTCGAGCCGGGCCAGACTCACCAGGCACACCGCCGCCGACATCTCGCTCATCCGCCAGGCGTGGCCCATGCGCACGTGATCGTTGCCGATGAAGCCCGCCTTCCCCTGGTCGCGGTAGATGCGGGCCTCGTCCCGCAGATGAGCGTCGCCGGTGACGATCATGCCGCCCTCCGACGCCGCCACCACCTTGGTCGGGTAGAACGAAAAGGCCCCCCCGACGCCGAAGGAACCGGCGTGGCGCCCCCGCCACGTCGAGCCATGGGCGTGGGCGGCGTCCTCCACCAGGGCGATGCCCCGCTGGTCGCACAGGGCCCGTAGCGCCTCGACGTCGGGAGTCACCATGCCGCCGATGTGGACCACCACCACCGCGGCGGTGCTCGGCGTGAGGGCGGCGGCGACCGTGTCGGGCGACAGGGCCAGGGTGGTGGGCGACACGTCGGCGAACACCGGCCGGCCTCCGGCGTGGACCACGGCCCCCGCCGTGGCGTAGAAGGTGTTGGCCGGCACGACCACGTCGGCGCCGGCCACCCCGATGGTGCGCAGGATGATCTCGAGGGCGGCGGTGCCGCTGGACACCGCCACGGCCTGGTCGGCCCCGTGGGCGGCGGCGAAGGCCTCCTCCAGGCGGGCAGTCAGGGGGCCGAGGGTGAGCGAGCCCCGGGAGAGGGTCTCGGTGACCAGGGAAGCGACCTCCGCCCGGTCGTCGTCATCGAAGACGACCCGTGCCGCAGGAACCTCCAATGTTGGCCTCCAAGGTCTCGCCGGCAGCCCGCCCGGGCGCGGCGCATCAGAGTAACGCTTGGCGCGAAGGGGACCCCAGCATCCAGGCAGTGGCAAGTTGGACAACACCAGTTGACCTGGCCGTTCGGGTCCGTGGCCAGGGCCAGGGGTGGGCCCGATCGGGTCAGTCGCCCGCCTCGATGTCCACGTTGTAGGCCTCGTAGACGACCTCGGCCCCCTGGTAGCGGTGGCGGACCAGGGCGGCCAGCAGGCCCACCACCGCCTCGCGGGCCTGGTCGACGGGCTTGCCGCCGGGGGCGGCGGCCGCCACCTTCTGGCGGGCGTTGGCGATGGCGGCGTTGATGGTCGCGTGGTCCTTGCGCAGCCGGTCCACCCGATTGCGGAGCCGGGGGGCGTCGTCCATCAGCTGGGCGAACAGGCCCTCGGGGGACTCCGCCTGCTCGACGTGGCGGTGCCAGGCGTCCTCCAGGGCGGCGAGGCGCTCGGACATGGTGGCCACCCAGGTCTCGGCCCGCCCACCTGCCGCGGTCGCCAGCGCCGTCTCCACCTCGCCCAGCGCGTCGCGAACGCCGATCCGGCGCTGCCGGGTCAGGTCGAGGCCGTGAGGGCTGCCGCCAGGCTGGTCCATGGGCCCACGGTACGCCGGGCGCCGACCCGGCGCCGCCGTCAGCGCTCGGGCCGGGTGAGGCGGGAGACCCGCTGGCGGGTCACCCCGTAGAGCGAGGCGATCTCCTCGGTCTTCATGCCCTCGGACCGAAGAGCCTGGGCCTCGGTCCGGCGGAAGCGGCTGCCCGCGCTGCGTAGCCGCTCGAGGCTGCGCGACACGAGCTCCACGATGCGGGGGCGGGGCTCGGTCCGGACGATGTCGCTGTAGGGCCGACCGTCCCTACGGCGGCCCCGGATACGCTGGAC
Organism: Actinomycetota bacterium; assembly: GCA_021325435.1. Classification (GTDB taxonomy): domain Bacteria; phylum Actinomycetota; class Acidimicrobiia; order Acidimicrobiales; family JAJPHE01; genus JAJPHE01. The sequence goes on from JAJPHE010000086.1 coordinate 43,125, forward strand.
CCGAGACAGCGCCTCCTGGTGCAGGGCGCTGCTCTCCTCCAGGGCCTGCTCGAGCTCGTCGAGGGCGCCCATCACCTGATCGGCGGCAGCGTCGGTCATGCCCAGGGTTTATCCAGCACCTGTTTTCCCAAACCTGGCTGTGGAAGGTGATCGGACACGAAGCGTTCGGTGCTGTTGGTCGACGATGAGCCCGACGTGCGACGGATGCTCGCCTTCTTCTTGGAGTCCTTGGGCTTCAGGGTGATCGGGGAGGCCGGGGACGGCGATCGCGCCCTCGAGCTGCTCGGCTCGCTGCAGCCCGACGCCGTCATCCTCGACCTGCAGATGGCCGGCCTCGACGGCTTCGAGGCTCTCCCCCGGGTCCGCCGACTGGCTCCGGAGACGAGGATCGTCGTGTACTCCGGCCACATTCCGCCCGGGGTGGACGAGTTGGCCGCCGCCCTGGGAGCCGACGCCGTGGTCCGCAAGGGGTCGCCGCTGGCCGAGGTGGAAGCGGCTCTGCGCGGCTGAACCGCTCGGGCGGTCAGATGGCCCCGCTCAGTTGGAGCTCGAGTGGGCGGGACAGTCCGGCCCGATGACGAACCACACCCGCTTCCCCCGCGGCGGGGCCGGCTCCACGCCCCATCGGCAGGAGAGGGCGTTGACCAGGGCGATGCCCCGTCCCCACTGGTGCTCGTCGGTGAAGGGGACGAGAACCGGCTCGAGCGGGCTGCTGTCGAAGACCTCCACCCTGACCTCGTCGCCCGTCTCGGACAGGGTCAGCACCACGTCCGACGACCCGTGGCGCACGGCGTTGGTGACGACCTCGCTGACCAGCAGCAGGGCGTCGTCGAGGACCTGCTCCGCCTGCCAGTGCTTCAGGTGCCGGCGCACCAGCGCCCTCGCCTGCCGGGGGGCCTCGAGACCGGGGCCCACCGCCGAGGAGATGGACCGGGTGGGCTCAGCAGCACCGTTGGTCACTGGCATTTCCTCCCGCCGAGAAGATCGGCGTGAGGGTTGGCCTACCCGCCGGCCGCCGTTCGGAACCGCGCAGTCCAGCGTTTGCCGGGGTTTGCACCAATCGCCCGGTTCTCCGCTAGGGTGTTCGGAGGCCCCGGTTTCCCGGGGCTGTTGCGCGACAGGAGGTCGCTCCTGTCGCCCGGGTACCCGCCTGCAAACCAGACACCGTCGCGGCGACGCGACCGAGAAGGAGAGCCATGCGAGCAACCCGCCGGAGATTGGCCGCGCTGAGCGTGGGCGCGGCCGGAGTCACCGCCCTGGGCGTCCTGCCCGCCCACGCCTCGGCCCCCCCGACACCGGACAACTTCCACAAGCTCAGGGTGTGCGAGTCGAGCGACAACTACTCGACCAACACCGGGAACGGCTATTACGGCGCCTACCAGTTCAGCCAGTCGACCTGGAACAGCCTGGGGTTCTCGGGCCGGCCCGACCAGGCCTCACCGGCCACCCAGGACCAGGCCGCCCGCGACCTGTACAACCAGCGGGGCTGGGAACCGTGGCCGGCCTGCTCCCACAAGGAAGGGCTCGACTAGCCCCCCGGTCAGGTGGACCTGACCAAGGCGCCGGGGCCGCCAACCGGCCCCGGCGCCCGTCCGAGGTGCCGGCGGCCGGCCACGTAGGCCAAGGCGTAGAGCGCCCCGACCACGACGAGCAGGAACCGGTAACCGGTGAGGAGCGAGAGATACTCGAGCACCCCCCCGGCGATGGCGCCGAGCAGGTTGGCGCCGAAAGCCACGGTCGAGGAGGCCGACTGGCGGAACCGCTGGGCGAACACCAGGTTGGCGAGGAAGATCGGTGAGAACGCCACCGCCACCGCGGTGACGAAGCGCAGGGCGAACGGCAGGGCGAGCAGCCACTCCTGCGGCACGGCCCACGCCGTCGCCAGGGCGGCCAGCAGCAGGCCGTAGAGCACCGCGGGTCGGGGTAGGACGAAGCGGCGGGCCACCTCCACGGCGGCGTACACGCTCAGCAGTACCCCGGCGAACACCAGCGAGTTGACGAACCACGTGGTGCCGAAGAACAGGGCGAACTGAACCACGTTCTTGGTCTCCAACAGCATGAAGGCACCGCCCATGAGGGCCAGGTCGGTGTAGCGCGTCATCCGGCGCAGCGGCCCCCCGACTCCCCGCACCAGCAGCAAGGAACCGCCGATGATGAGGCCCAGCATCCAGAGGTAGATCGACGGCACCGTCGGGCTCTTCAGGTACGGGAAGGGCCAGTCGTCGGTGGATGGGCTCATCGTCTTGCCCGCCCAGATGCTGTGGCAGCCGGGGACCTGCCCACCGGCCCGGTCGGTGATGACCGCCTGACGTCGTCCCCCCAGCGGGTCGCCGACCTCGACGCAGGGCCGCGCCCCGAACGCGGTGTCGACCATGCTGGCGTAGCGGTCGAGCAGGAACGGCTCGTAGTAGTTGGCCATGGCGAAGGTGCCGCTGGTGGTCAGATGGGCGCGGGCGGAACGGATGGAGTCCTCGGTGAGGAGGAAGTTCTCCAGCCGCAGGCTGGACTGGCCGGCCAGCACCGTCAGCGAGTCCGGCAGCGCCAGCAGGATCAGGTCGTAGGGCTGGTGGGTCTGCTGCAGATAGGCGCGCCCGTCGTTGATGTGCACCGTCACCCGCGGATCCTGGTAGGGCCGGTTGGCGTGGTAGCGGCGACCGAGGCCGGCGAGGACGGGGTCGATCTCCACGGCGTCGACGTGCTTGGCCCCCTCGGACAAGGCGACGGCGACGTCGTTGCCGGTGCCGGCGCCGATCACCAGAACGTTGTTAAGCGCGCTCACGTGGCGATAGGGGAAGAAGTAGAACCGCTCGATCCTCCTGAGGGTCGAGATCGGGTAGGCCGTCTGGTGGGGGATGTTGTTGGCTGACACCACGAGGGTCCCCGGCTGACCCGGAGGCTGCACGGCGGTGACCTTGTAGTACGGCGACCAGTAGTCGTTGGGCGACAGCGACTCGGCCAGCAGCAGGCCGACGGTGACCGCCAGGGCGGCCCACTGCCACCAGCGCAGGCGGGGCCCCATCAGCACGGCGATGCCCACGGCGGCGACGAGGCCCCACGCCACCGGCGGTAGGCGCAAGAACGACAGGGCCGAGAAGGCGGCGATGCCCGCGATGCTTCCGGCGATGTCGAGCCGGTAGGCCTCGAGCGGCGGGAACTGGCCGAAGGCACGGGCCACGGCCTGGGCGATGCAGGCCATCACCACCACCGTCAGGACGAAGATCACCGGCAGACTCACCCACTGCGGAAGCGGGGCCCGGCCAAAACCCCCGGCGAGCTGGTGGGGGCCGGCCAGGGCCACCAGCTTGACCGGGAAGGCGAGGACGAAGGCCACCAGGACGGCCAGCGCGGGGGGCGCCCATCGCCATACCTGACGGGGCGAGCCGCCCAGCAGGAAGCCGAGGCCGATGCCGAGGAAGCTGGCCAGCAGCACGAAATTGGTCACGTAGGCCAGGTGGATGTTGTTGGCCGCCGTCCAGCGGATCAGGGCCAGCTCCACGAACAGCATCAGCATGCTGAGCCCGGCCAGCCGGGCCCGTGGGGCCCGGGCCGACCGGGCAGGGGGCGCCTGCTCGACCACCGGCTCGTCGAGGTCCGGGGACCAGGTCGTGATGTCCGTGTCGGCCTTGGTCACATCCATCCTTCGTCCACCCAGCGAGGATCTGGTCGCTCTCCCGCAAGCCCCGCCCCGGAAAAGCGATCGGGCGCCTGCACCGCGGGCGCCCCGCCCAGGATCCTGCGACGCCGGCCGCCCCCGGCGCAAGCCCGACGGCCTTCCGGGGGCATCAATCCGGGGGACATACTGCGTACGGACCGAGCCGGGGGAAGGCGATGATCATCGACTCCGACCAGCACCTGTACGAGAGCCGCACGCTGTGGTCGGACTACTGCGACCCGACCCACGCCGAGGAGGCTTTGCGGATCGAGGACGACGATCGGGGGTTCGCCTGGCTCACCTGGCGGGGCGGCCGGGTGCAAATGGCCGACGTGCAGCTTCCGGGTGACCCGGTCGCCGTGGGCCGCCACCGGCGCCGCTGGCGGGAGGGGCTCGGCCCCGAGTACCGCTACGACGAGGCGCTCCCCGACGACTACTGGGAGCCGGGCGCCCGGGCGGCGAAGCTGGCCGAGCTGGGTGTCGACCAGGCGGTGGTGTTCCCCAACTTTGGCCTGCTGTGGGAGCGACCGCTGTCGGTGTCGGTCCCGGCTCTCACCGCCAACATGACGGCGTGGAACCGGTGGTGTGGGGAGGTGGCGGCGACGGCCGGCGACGCTCTCCACCCGGTCGCCCACCTGAGCCTGCGTCAGCCGGAATGGCTGGAGGCCGAGCTCGACCGGCTGGCGTCCGCCGGCGTGCGGCTGGCCATGATCGCCCCCGCTCCGGTAGACGGGCGGCCGCTGTCGCACCCCGAGCACGACCGCATCTGGGCGTCCTTCGTCGCCCACGGCGTCACGCCCGTCTTCCACGTCGCCGACCAGCCCCGGGTGATCGACGAGGCGTTGTACACCGACCCGGCCGACAGCTTCGTGCCGGTGCTCGAATCGGTGTTCCTGTGGACCCCGGCAGCTCTGGCCGTCACCGACCTCATCGTCAACGGCGCCTTCGAGCGGCACCCCGAGCTTCGGATCGGCATCGTCGAGCTGTCCTCGATATGGGTCCCCCAGTACCTCCTGATGCTCGACGGGGCCTGGGACTTCACCACCACGGTCAACGGCAAACCGCTGACCGAGCTGCGGCGGCGTCCCAGCGAGTACTTCCGCCGACAGGTGCGGGTGTCGTCGTTCTCCTACGAGCAGCCCGCCGCCCTGACCGCCCAGTCAGATGACTTGTACATGTGCTGCAGCGATTACCCGCACGGAGAGGGAACCGCCACTCCGATCGCCGACTACGCCCGGGCCGGCTGCGAGCCGGGCCAACCCGGTGGTCTGTTCGCCGACAACGTCGCCACCTTGCTGGGACGGTGATGCCCTCCGGTCAGGAGCTCCCGCCGCCCAGCAGGCTCAGGGCCTGGCGCAGGGAGGAGACGCTCGCCACCTGCCCCGGCCAACCGGCGCCGGCCTGCTGGCCCTCGGGCAGGATGAGCACAGTGGCGCCGGCGGACTCGGCGCCCTTCGCTTTCACCGATACCCACCCGACCGGGTCCACCCCGCCGTCGGCCTCGAGCTCCCCGGTGGCCGCGACCGTCCGACCCCGGGCCAGGTCGTGGCCGCCGAGCAGATCGGCGACGGCCAGGGCGTAGACCAGCCCGGCGGACGGGCCGGTGAGGCCGCGGTCGCGGATGCGGACCGACACCCCTCGCCGGCTGATTCCGAGCGTCGCCAGGGCCACCTGCACGGCGGTCCGCTGACTGTCGAGGTACTGCTGGCGCCCCAACCGCTCCGCCTGGACCGGCGTGAGGCCTCCCTCGGCGGCGGCGCCGGTGCCGAGGGTCGGCCGGCCCGACGCCAGGGCCAGCAGGGCACCGGCCAGGTCGGGCCGGGTCTCGCGCACCCAGAGCAGCAGGTAGTGCCCGGTCGACCGGTGCACCGGCGCCCCGGTGACGGCGATGTCGCCGGTCACGTCGATCGGGGCTCCGGCGGACACGACGCCGATCGGCGGGTGATAGCCGAACAGGGCGGCGCCCAGCACAGCGGCCGCCCCCGCCGCCGCTGCCACCCGGGCCGACCGAGACGTGGGTGACGGCTCGGGTGGGGCCGGGGTCGGGGTCGGGACGGTGTGGCTCAGGAGGGCCACGGCCTCGCGCAGGGAGAGGGTCCGGCCCGGAGGGCGGGGCGGTGGCCCGCCGGGCTGGGAGCGGGGTCCGGGCGACCGGGGTGCGGCCTGGCCAGGCGTCCACGGGGGCGGCGGCGCCGTCCGGCGCCACTCGGCACCGCCTTCGGTGAGCATCCGTTGGGCGAAGGCGGCGAAGTCCTCCGGCGCCACCTCGGGGAAGACCGCCATCTGGAACGGCGGGCAGGTGGACAGCAGCGAAAGCAGGTAGCGCGGTCCGAGCACGAACAGGACGCAGGCCTCGCTGGTGACAGCCGTGACCGGTTGGGGCCGGAAGCCGACGATCGCCCCCTCGCCGAAGTGGCCACCGGCACCGAGCGTGGCCACCGGGCGTCCGGAGCGGCTCAGGCGGACCTGCCCGCTCAGCACGACGAAGAACCAGTAGTCGCGGCCCCCCTGGCGGACGAGGGTGCGTCCGGCGTCAGCGTCGACGAGCTCGCCCCAGCGCACGATCCGACGCAGCTGAGCCCGGTCGCATCGGGCGAACACGGGAAGACGGGCGAGATGGCGGGCCAGGCGGGCTCGTAGGACGGGGCTGGCCACTCCCCGCCGGCGGTGGCGCCGGGCCGGCGGCGGCGCCTCTCTCCCGTCGGCGGGAGCCGGTACAGCCGGAGCGACGCCCGTGGGAGCCACCGGACGCGAGCCTAATTGCGGCCGAGGGCGCTAGCCCGGCGAAGCAGACATTCGGGTCAGGGTCAGGACCGTGTTCCAGTTGCGGGTGGTGGCGACCGAGCCCAGCCGCCGCTCGAGGAACGCGTTGCTCAGCTTGGTGCGCCCGTAGCCGTTGGGGCAGTGCAGGTAGACGTGCCTGCCTTCCACGACGAACTCGTCGGGGGCGAACCTCTCCGGCTCGAGGGATGACACCGCCTCGGGCCCGGCGGGCTCCTCGAGGAAGGTGACGGCCAGGCGGGTCTCGTCCCGCCCCGGCAGCGGGTTGCGGGCGGCCAGGTCGGCCATCTCGCCGGCCGAACGCCACAGGATCCGGGCCGTCACTCCGAGTTCGCCCCTCATGGCCCGCTCGATGGCGGCCACCACCGCCGCCGGGCGGGCGTGGCCGAACACCACGTTGCCGCTCTGGATGTAGGTGGTGACGGGGGCGCAGCCCGCCTCCTCGAAGAGCCGCCGCAGGTCGGCCATGGCCACCTTGGTGCGGCCGCCCACGTTGATGCCCCGGACCAGGGCGACGTGGGCCGTCACTGCCGGCGGCGTCGGTGCGGGGTTGCCATCGGCGAATAGTGCCAGGCCCGATGTGGCGGCCGGGGGCCGAGGTGGCGATGATGGTGTCCGGCCGAGGAGGGATCACAGGTGCGCACCCGGGTGAGCGACATGTTGGGGATCGAGTTTCCGATCCTGGCGTTCAGTCATTGCCGCGACGTGGTGGCGGCCGTGTCCAACGCCGGCGCCTTCGGGGTCCTCGGCGCCGTGGCCCACAGCCCGGAGCGGTTGGAGATCGACCTGGCGTGGATCGAGGAGCAGACCAAGGGACGGCCCTACGGCGTGGACCTCCTGCTGCCCCAGAAGTACGCCGGCGCCGACGAGGGAGGCCTCGATCGCGAGGCGGTGCGCCGGCTTCTCCCCCCCGAGCAGCAGCAGTTCGTCGACGAGATCCTCCGGCGCTACGAGGTGCCCGAGCTACCCGAGGGGGAGGGCGGCTCCGGGCTCGGCCTGGGCCAGATGAGCGTCTCGCCGCGCGGCTACGAGCCGTTGCTGGACGTCGCCTTCTCCCATCGCATCCGCCTCATCGCCAGCGCCCTCGGCCCCCCGCCGCCGGCGCTTATCGAGCGGGCCCACGCCGCCGATGTCTCCGTGGCCGCCCTGGCCGGCACGCGGGTCCACGCCGAGCGGCACCGGGCGGCGGGGGTCGACCTCATCGTCGCCCAGGGGACCGAGGCCGGCGGCCACACCGGCGAGATCGCCACCATGGTGCTGGTGCCCGAGGTGGTCGACGCCGTGGCCCCCACGCCGGTGCTGGCGGCGGGCGGCATCGCCTCCGGCCGCCAGATCGCGGCCGCCATGGCCCTCGGGGCCGAGGGGGTGTGGTGCGGCTCGGTGTGGCTCACGACCGAGGAGGCTGAGACCCACCCGGCGGTCAAGCAGAAGTTCCTGGCCGCCGGATCCCAGGACACGGTGCGGTCGCGCTCGCTCACCGGCAAGCCCGCTCGCATGTTGCGCAGCGCCTGGACGGACGAATGGGAACGCGAGGACGCCCCGCCGCCCCTGCCCATGCCCCTCCAGTCGGCGCTGGTGGCGCCGGCCCAGGCTCGGATCGCCCGGTCCTCGACCAAGGAGGGTACGGGGGCCAACCGGTTGGCCAACTACTTCGTGGGACAGGTGGTGGGCACCATGAACCAGGTGAAGCCGGCGCGCCAGGTGGTCCTCGAGATGGTCACCGAGTACGCCGAGGTGGCCCAACGCTTCGCCGAGCAGGTCGGCTGAGACTCAACCCCACCAGAAGGCGGCGGCGATGACGGCGTAGAGGCCGACCAGGCA
>JAJPHE010000114.1 GCA_021325435.1 Actinomycetota bacterium
CCGGCCATGACCAACGACAGGGCTCCCAGGAGCACGGTGCCCCGGGTGGCGACCACGTAGAGCTTGCTGGCTTTGGGTGCTCGATTGGGAGAACGTCCCTGAGATGTTGACACTGGGCCTCCTCGTCTCCCCCCGCCGAGAGCGGACTCTCAGCAGACCGTTGGGCGGAGATCGGTGACGCTGAGTGTGGAGAAGGATTCACAACCAGTGGCCCCCCTTGAGCCAACGTTTGCCCAACTGGGCCGGACTTTTCGGACATAGAGGAGATCACTGATCGGCCCGTCGTCAGATCCTCTCGCTGGTGGTCGACACACCCACCGACCGCGCGAAAGCGGAGGCGGTTCTGACCACGGGTGACTACTTCCGGGCTATGACGCTAAAGCTCGGGAGCTAGTTCAGCCGAAAGAAAGAGCCAGAGACACCCACGAAACGGCAACCCCGGGGAAACCCGGGCAACGCAAAGCCACGGGCCTACAGCAACCTCGCCAAGGCAGCCGGGCTACCGAATGGGGCGGTCACCGCCTCCGTGGGTCGAGTTGACAGACCAGGAGGAGACGATGGCCAGAAGGCTCCATGTGGGGCTTGCACTCGTGCTCGGGACCGGCGTGGTCGGAAGCATCGGCATGCAGGCGGCGTCCGCCGACACCGCGTCAACGGCGGCGGCGGAGTTCGTCCAGAACATCAACCAGCTGCGAGCGTCGCACGGAATCGGTCCCCTGTCCGTCAACTCGAGCCTGGCGTCGGTCGCCTACAACTGGTCGGTGAGGATGGCCCAGGCCGGCACCATCTCCCACAACCCCAACCTGGCGTCGCAGGCCCCGTCGAACTGGCAGATGCTTGGAGAGAACGTGGGCATGGGCCCCAACGAGCCGACGCTGCAGCAGGCGTTCACCAACAGCCCCGAGCACTACGCCAACATGGTCAACGCCAACTTCTCCGAGATCGGCGTGGGTGTGGTGGTCACTCCCAACGGGACGATGTTCGTGACCGAGGACTACATGCAGCCCCAGGCATCCTCGGCGCCGGCTCCCGCCCCGGTGGCGGCGCCAGCTCCCGCTCCTGCACCGGCGCTGCCCCATGCCTATGTGCCTCCGGTGTCCGTGTCCCATCCGGTGACGGTTGCGCCCACCCACACCGCCAGCGCCGCTCCCCCGGCTCCGGCTGCTCCCGCCGCGGCTCCGGCCCCGCCTGCCGCTCCGCACGTTGCTGCCCGGCCGTATGCGGTGAACCCGAAGGCGGTGACCCATCGCCTCGTCAGCTTGGCGATTGCCGATCCGACTCCGGTGCTTCCCACGGGCCTGCACTCCCCTGCGACGGTTCCCGCCGCCTCGACTGGTCCGGGCGCTGGGCTCGGGCTCCTAGCCGGCGCCATCGCCCCGGGCGCGGTCCTGGCCTTCCTCCTCCGGAGACGGCGCCGCGGGTAAATGCCAGCGGCGACGGGGGCGGATCAGGCGGTGTTCACCCGCTGAAAGGACTCGGCCGTCCGGCCTTCAGGCAGGCCGCCGTGCTGGGCCGTCGCCTCCCCCCACTGCCTCATCCACCCGGGCAGGGCGTCGGGGTCGGTGATCTGGCTGGCGTGGCACAGCAGGGCGGCCACCTTGGAGTCGAGGTGGTCGGTGGTGTCGACGTACGTGTCGATCTGCGGCCCACCCATCATCCAGACCTCCGGAACCGAGTAGGCCTCGAGTCCCTCTTCGAGCAGCTCTGGGTGGGCGAACGGATTGCGGGCGTCGGGGTACACCGCGCACAGCGTCGCCTCGCCCGCCGCCAGATGGTCCGGGTGGCTGGCGTAGATGCGCCCGAAGTTCCGCTCCGGGCACTGGCACAGCACCCGGTCGGGCCGCACCTGGCGGATCACCCGGGAGATGTCGCGGCGCAGCTCGAGCGTCACGCCGAGGCGTCCGTCGGGGTAGCCGAGGAAGAAGATCTCCTCCACCCCGAGGACCTTGGCCGCCGCCCGCTGCTCCGCCTGGCGGATCTCCGCCATTTCCCAGCGAGGGACGGACGGGTCGAACCCGCCTGCGTCCCCGTTGGTGATGATGCAGTACGCGACGTCGATGCCCTCTGACGTCCAGGATGCGATGGTTCCGCCCGACCCGAAGTCGACATCGTCGGGATGGGCCACCACCACCAGGATCCGCTGAGGAGTCGTCTCCGACGGCATCGCGCCGGAAGCTACCAGCGCCTCGGAGTCAGGAAATCCTCCCAGTGGCTACCTTGAGTCATGGCCTATTGGCACACCGAGATGGGCGGCGGTGCCGCCGTCGCCACCTTCGTGCGGCCGCCCCGCAACATGATGAGCTTCGCGGCCGTGGGCGAGCTCGCCGACCTGTTGGGCGCCCTGGCCGGCGACGAATCGGTGAAGGTGGTGGTCCTGACGGGAGGGGTGCCCGGCTACTTCGTGGCCCACGCCGACCTCGACGACCTGACCAGGATCGGAAGAGGGGAGCCAGTGGAGGGCGACGCCCGCGACTGGCGCCGGGCCACCGATCTCCTCGAATCCGTGCCCCAGCCGGTAGTGGCGGCGGTCAACGGGCAGGCCTGGGGCGGCGGGTGCGAGCTGGCCCTCGCCTGCACGGTCCGGGTGGCGGCGGCCTCGGCCCACTTCGCTCAGCCCGAGGTGAACGTCGGCATCATCCCGGGGGCGGGGGGAACCCAGCGCCTCCCCCGTGCCGTCGGTCCGGGGCGGGCAGCGGAGCTGATCCTGTCGGGAAGGGTGGTGGAGGCGGAGGAGGCCTTGAGGATCGGTCTCGTGCAGGCGGTGCTGCCCGATGACGGGTTCCTCGACGCCGTGCTGGACTGGCTGGGGCCGATGCTCAGCAAGCCCCGTCACGCCCTGGCCGCGGCCAAACAGGCCGTTGTGCAAGGGGCCCGTTTGCCCCTCGACGAGGGGCTGCGGCTGGAGGGGAGGCTGTTCGTGGAGTGCCAGACCGGAGAGGCGGCCCTCGGGCTCCAGCAGGAGACCCTGCGCCGCTACGCCGAGTCCGGACCGGACGATCGGGTCGAGCTGTAAGAGGTCGCCGACTACAGGCGGTTGACGCCGTGGTGGCGGACGAAGTCGTTCACCTCGTAGTACGCCTCGATCGACTCCCCCGCGTCCCCCCAGTAGCCGCTGAGGACGTCGTACTCCATTTCGGAACGTTCGATGTAGTAGTTGTTCACGTCGGTGATCTCCAGCTCTCCCCGCCCCGACGGGACCAGCTTCTTCACCACCTCGAACACGGACGGCTCGTAGAAGTACACGCCGGTGACGGCCAGGTGGCTCGGCGGCTGGGCGGGCTTCTCCACGATTCCCCTCACCTTGTCCTGCTCGACCTCGGCCACCCCGAGATGGCGGAGGTGCTCCTGCTCCTCCAACTCGACGAGGAGGATGCGGGCGCCGTTGTCCTGGTCGCGGAAGCGGGCGACGGAGGGGGCGATCCCCCGTTCGAAGATGTTGTCGGCCAGGTAGACCACGACCCGGTCGTCACCGACGAACCGTTCGGCCAGCCCCAGCGCCTCGGCGATGCCCCCGGCCCGGGCCTGGTAGGCGTAGAAAAGCCGTTCGATCCCCCAGTCGTGGCCGTTGCCGAGCAGGCGGAGGAACTCGCCGGCGTGGGTGCCCCCGGTGACCAGCATCATCTCGGTGACGCCCGCCTGCACCAGCGACTCGATGGCGTAGGTGACCATCGGTCGGTCGTAGATGGGTAGTAGGTGCTTGTTGGTGATCAGGGTGAGCGGGTGCAGCCGGGTGCCGGTTCCGCCGGCCAGCACCACGCCCTTCACCTGGGTCTCCGGAGGGAGGCCGGCATGGGCGGTCACCCTACTCAGCAGGTGACGCCGGGCGGCTCAGGTCAGCGGCCGGCGAGGGCGGCTCCGGCCACCACAAGGGCCGCGCCGATCCATACCGCCCGGCGGGGCCGCTCCCTGGCGGCGAGCAGGCCGATGAGCACCGACACCTCGCGAAGCGTCGCCACCCTTCCGGCCGCCGCCCGCTGGAAGGCGAGCAGCACCAGCAGGTAGGCGCCCACGCTGAACACCGCCACCCCGGAACCGGTGGCGGCCGAGCGGAGCAGTCGCCTTCGGTCCCACCGCAGGGTGGAGCCGAGGAGAACGCCCTGCACCAGCAGCACGGCGGCCAGGTAGCCGGCCGGCGACGCGGTGCGAACGGCCCGGGCGTCGACCACCGAGTAGCAGGCGATGACCACCCCTGTCAGCATCCCGAAGGCGACGGCCGCCCCGGCCCGGGCCCTCCGGCCCGACACGGCGAGGGTCGCCAGGCCCCCGGCGAGGGCGGCGGCGCCGGCCACCGCGGTCGCCCCGGGTCGCTCGGCGAGGACGACCACCCCGAGCCCGGTCACCACCAGAGGCGCGGTGCCTCGGGCCAGCGGATAGGTGAGGGACAGCTGTCCCCTCCGGTAGGCGGCCGACAGGGAAGCCCCGTACAGGCTCTCGGCCGCCCCCGACACGGCGACCAGGGCCAGCACCCCGGTGGGAGGCGACAGGACCAACCCGGGCAGCAGGAGGACCCCGCCCACCAGCCCCGACACGGCCATGACCGCCAGGCGGTCCTCGCTGCCGTGCAGGGTCAGGTTCCAGGCGGCGTGGAGGCCGGCGGCCACCAGGACCAGGACGACGGCCTCGGTGTTCATCCGGCCGAGGCGTCGGGGGCGATGGCCAACGGTATCTTGCCGGCCATCGAGCGGGCCGTCCTGCGGGTCTTGACCCTGAACATCTGGAATCTCGAGGGCCCCTGGCGGCAGCGTCGCGAGGAGATCGTGGCCTGGCTGGACCTGCTCGCACCCGACGTGGTCTGCCTGCAGGAGGTGATGGAGGCGGCCGACGGGCGCAATCAGGCCCGCTGGCTGGCCGAGGCGGGCCGGGCCCGCTATCACGTCGCCTACGGCCCCGGCTCCCACCACGGTGACGCCACGCTGGGCAACGCCATCCTGAGCCGCTGGCCCCTGGACGAGCCGACCGTCGTCCCCCTGGCCACCTCGGCCTTCGCCGACGACGTCGACCGGGTGGTCCTCCACGCCCGCACGGTGGGGATCGACGTCTTCTGCACCCATCTCAGCTGGCGGTTCGACGACGGCGCCATCCGCGAGAGGCAGGTGGTCCAGGTCGCCGGGGCGGTCAGGCGGCTGGCCGACCCGAGCTCCCCCCTGCCGCCGATCCTGGCCGGTGACCTCAACGCCGAGCCGGACTCGACGGAGGTGCGCTTCCTGACCGGGCTCACCTCCCTGGGGGCCACCAGCGTCTACTTCCAGGACGCCTGGAGGGTCGCCGGCGGAGCGGGACCGGGCCACACCTGGGACAACCGCAACCCCTTCGCCGCCGCCTCGCTGGAGCCCGACCGGCGCATCGACTACGTCCTGGTGGGCTGGCGCCGGGCGGACGGCGCCGGGCGGGTCGAATCGGCCGCCGTGGCCTGCGATCGGGCCCTCACCGGCACCTACGCCACCGACCATTTCGGCGTGGTGGCCGAGATCGCCCGGCCGGGCTGAGGGCCCGCCGGGCGGCCCGGCGGTTGCCCGGTTTGGGAACATGGGCGCTGACCAGGGTGTTGTTCATGTCGTGCCGGGCGATTCGTGCCGGCTGCCAGGAGCCGGAATGAGAGCAGGAAAGGACGAGAGTGGGGTAGAATCCCCAGGCTGCGGCCTGTAGCCGCGCCCCTCAGGCCCTCACACCCGCGGACCACCGCACCGGAGGTACCTTGCCCACCGCTCACCGATCCGAGCGAGAAGAAGAAGATCTCGTACACCTCTACCTCGTCGACATCGGCCGCCACGAGCTGCTGACGAAAGACGACGAGGCCCGACTGGGTGAGACGATCCGCCTCGGCGCGTCCGCCCGCGAGGAGCTGGAGAAGGGCAAGAACCTGACCCCGTCGCGCCGGCGGGAGCTGAAGCGCCAGGTCGCCGGGGCCGAGGTGGCCACCGACACCTTCGTGAAGGCCAACCTCCGCCTGGTCGTGTCGATCGCCAAGAAGTACCAGTCCTCGGGGCTGCCGCTGCTGGACCTCATCCAGGAGGGGAACCTCGGACTCATGCACGCGGTCGAGAAGTTCGACCACCGCAAGGGCTTCAAGTTCTCCACTTACGCCACCTGGTGGATCCGCCAGGCCATCACCCGGGGCATCGCCAACACCGGGCGTACCATCCGGCTGCCCGTCCACGCCGGGGACCTGGCGACCCGGGTCCGCAAGGTGGCGGCCGAACTCGAGCTTCAGCTCCACCGCCAGCCCCGTATCGACGAGCTGGCCGATGCGTGCGAGATGGACGTGGCCCAGCTGACCGAGATCCTCCGCTACGGATCGGAGCCGGTGAGCCTCGACGAGACGGTCGGCGAGGACTCCGACACCGAGTTCGGCGAGCTGGTGGCCGACCAGACCGCCGCCAACCCCCTCGAGGAGGCGATCACCTCCGCCCTGCCTCGCGAGATCGAGAAGATGCTGCGGCCGCTCGACGACCGCGAGCGCCAGATCCTGCGTCTGCGCTTCGGTCTGGACCGGGGCGAGCCCCGCACCCTCGAGGAGGTGGGCGAGCACTTCGACCTCACCCGCGAGCGCATCCGCCAGATCGAGTCTCGGGCCATGTCGAAGCTGCGTCACCCCTCGGCCGCCGTCGACGCCTCGGAGCTGGTCGGGGGCTGACGGCAGCCTCCCGATGAGCGACACCTCTCTTCGGCCGGTCTCGACTGAGGAGCCGACCCTCGACGGCGAGCACGAGCGCTTCAGCCACATCGTGCTGGAGGGGCTCAAGCCCGAAGACGGCGAGTTCATCCCGGCCGGGCCCACCGTCGTGGAGGGGATCGTGAACGGGACGCCGGTCCGTGCCCTGTGCGGGAAGGTGTGGGTGCCGGGTCGCGACCCCCGCCGCTACCCGCTGTGCCCCACCTGCCGCGAGATCGCCGAGCGGATGGGTTGGAAGGTTCCGTCGGCCTGACCTGACGGGCCTCTCGGGCCCGCCGAAGCCTCAGCCCTGTCGGTCCGAAACCCCGATTCCTTTAGGAAAAAGGGCACTCAAGAGCCGCGCCGTGACGCGCCGAAACCACATGGGTGCGTCGGTGGCTCCCCGCTTTCAGCCTCATTGCTCTAGTCAGCGCCCTGGTCGGCGGCCTTGTCATCTCGCCCCGTTCCGTGTTCGCCATGAGCGACAGCTCCGGGTCCGGGGTGAGCCTGGCCGCCACCGCGCCGCCCGCCGGCGCCCGGGTTGGTCTGCCTGCCGCCCCGGTGATCGCCGCCACCCCCCTGCCGACCCCTCCGCCGGCACCGGCCCCGAAGCCGGCGCCCCCAGCCCCGCCCGCGCCCGCCCCGGCCGCCCCTCCCCCGCCGAGCACGCCGGACGGCATGGGGGCCGCGGCCCTGGCCCGGATCCACTACCCCTTCCAGAGGCTCGGCTATTCGATCGCCTTCCACGGCACCCTGCAGGGCTACCTGGGCCTGACCGACTGCACCAACCACCACATCGACGTCTACGTGCGCCCCAGCGAGAGCCTCGACCAGGTCACGTTCGTGACCGCCTTCGAGATGGCCCACGCCGTGGACTGCAGCTTCACGTCCGACTCCGGCCGTGCGGCGTGGGCTTCCATCCGTGGCTTCCCGGCCGGGTGGATGTGGTATCCCCCGTGCGTGTGCAGCGAGGACAACTACGGCTCCGGTGACTTCTCCGACGTGTTCGCCACCTGGCTGGCCGGACCGGGCGGATGGCCGTGGCGCTCGCGCCTGGCCCCGGCGCCCGACGCGGCCGAGCTGGCCAGGCTGATGCCGTACCTGCTGCCCGCTTCGGTCCAGGGCTGAGCCCCGCCTGTCCTTGCTGGCCTTCGTCTTCTGGCATCGGCCGGCGCCCGCGGTCACCGCCTCCGACTACGAGGGGCACCTCAGCGATTTCCACCGCTCGCTCCGAGACCAACCCGTGCGGGGGCTGGTCGGGTCGCAGACCTACGGCTGCGACCGCCTGCCCTTTGCGGAGCAGCCCGGCTACGAGGACTGGTACCTGCTCGAGGACTTCGCCGCCCTCGGGACGCTGAACGACGCCGCCATCGATCCCCGCCACCGCCCCGCTCACGACTCTGTCGCCGGCCTGGCCGAAAACGGCACTGGCGGCATCTACCGCATCCATGACGCTTCGCCGACAACGAACGTCGCCGGCGCCCTGTTGGGGGCCGACACGGCCACCTGGTTCCCCAAGCCGCCGGGCACGACCTACGAGCAGCTGCAGGACCACGTCCGCACGGTGACCGACGGCGCAACGGCGGCGGAGCCCACCCTGTGGCGGCGACAGCTGACCCTCGGCCCCGCCCCCGAGTTCTGCCTGCGCAGCCGGGGCCCGCTCGAGGTGCCGGCGCCGCTGGAGGCGACGGTCGTCCGGCTGAGGCCGCTGGGCTCGGGGGCCTGACGGGGCGGTATCCACCATCGGCGGGTGGCGGCTCCTTACCCTGACAAGCGATGACCACCCCGGAGGCACGCGGTGCCGGCGGGTCCACGCCGTCCGTCGAGCAGACCGTCGCCGGGCCGCTTATCACCTTCGGGCACGCCGACGGGTCTCTCACCCGCTTCTCCAGCGGCACCCGCTTCTCCCTCGGGGGCGGCCGAGGCGGCAAAGGCGTAGTCGTCAACCTCGAGTCCGGGTCCAGCTGGCACCACGTCGGCGCCCGGGGCCCGTCCAACGGCTACCGGCTGCTGGTGACACCCGGCACCATCGCGATCGACGATGCCACCGCCCTGCTGGTCTGTCAGCCCGACGGTGAGTGCTTCGTGGGCGCGGTCGCCGGCCAGGTGGAGGTGAGCCCCCGAGCGGCGTCGCCGGTCGTGGTGGGCACCGACCAGGTGGCCTGGATGGCCCCGGCTGGCGACGCCTGTCTGGTCTTCGACGACATCGAGCTCGACGAGCTCGAGGACGAGACCTGGATCAGCGTCAACCTGGACCTCGATCGCTCCGCCGCGCCGGCGGGCTTGCCGGGTCCGGCGACCGCCGGCGCCGATCGCCAACTGGGGGCGTTCCGGGCCGTGCCCGGGGCCGACGGGGCGACCATGGCTCTCCCCGAGCCGGACCGCCCCGCCGGTCGGCGGGTGCTGGCCGGCGCCGTCCCCTGGTGTCTCATCGTCCTGGCCGTTCTGGCCCCGGTGCTGGCCGCCCTGGGGGCGTCCGGGCGCCTCTGAGTCCGTGACCCCTACAAATCCGGACCCTTCCCGCCGATAAGTCAGATGATGGCAGCACCTGGCGCGAGGAACGCCTGAGGCAGAGATGGCAGCGGTCCGCTTTCCGGCGGCGTGGTCGCGCCGCATCCGCCAGGCGGCCGACGCTCCCGCCGTGGCCTTCGTCTTCTCGGGCGGGGGCAGCCTCGGCGCCTCCCAGGTGGGCGCGGCCCGGGCCCTGCTGGAGGCGGGCATCCGCCCCGACCTCATGGTCGGGTGCTCGGTGGGGGCGCTCAACGCCGCCTTCCTCGCCGCCTCTCCGTCGGCCGAGGCCGCCGCCGAGCTCGAGGCGGTGTGGCGGGGCGTCCAGTCCCGTGACGTGTTCGGATCAGGGCGGCACCGCACCCTGGGACGGCTGGTCCTCGGGCGAGATCATGTCGCCGACCCCGAGGCCCTGCGCAGCCTCATCCGGCGTTTCTCACCGATCTCCGACCTGTCCGACACGGCGGTGCCCTGCCATGTGGTGACGACCGATCTCGTGTCAGGCCAGCCGGCGGTGTGGTCCAGGGGGCCCGCCATCGACGTGTTGTCCGCCTCGGCCTGCCTACCCGGCCTGTTCCCGCCCGTCGAGCTGGTCTATCCCGACGGAGTGGTGTCGCTCCACGTGGACGGCGGAGTGCTGCTGCCGGTCCCGTCGTCGGTCGCCCTGTCCCTCCGGGCCCGGACCGTGTACGTGCTCGACGTCTCGGACGGGCACAGCGCGTCACATGTCGAGCCCGGCGGGCTGTCCGCCCTCGGCGTGCTCCTGCGCAGCTTCGCCGTGGCCCGGGCCGCGCTGCAGGAGGCCACCGCGCCTCGGCCCTCGTCCGACCAGCAGGTGATCGAGGTCCCCCACCCCCCGACCTCCGGCATCGACATTCGCGACTTCAGCCACACGTCCGAGCTGCTCGAGGGCGGATACCGGCTCGCCCACCAGTTCCTCGAGGCCCGGGCCGCCAACCACGAGGCCCGGCCCGGCGACGCCCGTCCCCACCGGGTGCCCCTTCGCCGCCGACTGCGGCCCGCCCTGGCGCCGACGGTCGAGCCGGCCGCATCCCCCGCGGCCTGAAACTCGCCTGAGGATTCACCGCCGAGCTAAAGCCGGCGGCCCGGATGCCGATCCATGGGGGCAGCGAGCCTTGTCCTCTGACCCGCTTCGGCGTGGCCGGCGGCTCGCAGGTTTGAGGCCTTCGACTCTTCCCCAGCGGGTCGAAGGCCTCGCCGCGTCCGGGGAACCTTCCGTCAGTCGAGTTACCTGCCGACAGCCCGCCAGCGGTGTACCCGTCGCCCAGGGGCGCCAATCGCGTGCGGCCGGCGGGTTACCGTGCGGAGATGGAGGCGGCGGGCGTTCCCTGGGGTCGGCGTCAGCGGCTCTACTACGAGCTGCTCGGCTGCGCCCAGCACGGCCATACCCTCGTCGGCACCGACGCCGCCGAGGTCCGTCCCCAGGATTCGGATCTCGTCCGGCCCGGACCTGCCGGCACCCGCTGGTACCGGTGCCTGCGCTGCGACGCGTGGGTCGCCGGTCCCGCGCCGGCCGCCGCCACCCGGCCCTACCCGCCCGAGCGGTCCGAAATAGCTCTGCCCCTTCGGGGACGGCCCCTCCGCGACCGCTACGTCCTCCGCCTGATCGCCCTGGACCGGGCCCTGCACGTGGTGGTGCTGGCGGCCCTGGCCGGCGCCATCTTCTACTTCGCCGCCCGCCGCGGCCGCCTCCAGCACGACTTTTACCGCATCCTCGCCGACCTCCAGGGCGGAGTGGGCGGCCCGATCGGCAACAGCCACCGGGGCGTGCTGGGCGAGCTGCGTCGCCTCTTCTCGATCGACAACAACCGGCTGTACGCCACCGGCGCGGTCGTCAGCGCCTACGCCGTACTGGAGGCGGTCGAGATGGTCGGGCTATGGCTGGCCCGGCGGTGGGCCGAGTACCTCACCTTCGTGGCCACCACCTTGCTGCTGCCCCTCGAGGTCTACGAGCTCACCCGATCGGTCAGCGCCCTCAAGGCCCTGACCCTGGTAATCAACCTGGCCATCGTCGTGTACCTCCTGTTCGCCAAGCGGCTGTTCGGCCTGCGCGGCGGCGGCCAGGCCGAGGAGCGCGAGCGCGAGGTGACCGGCGGCTGGCAGGCCGTCGAGCGGGCGACCCCTCCTCTCGGTGAGGGCCCTTCAGCCTCCCCCGGCTGACCGCAGCCGGACCCAGAAGGTGGTGCCGGCCCCGGGCTTGCTCTCCACCCCGATGGTGCCCCCCATGGCCTCCACCAGCCGACGGGCGATGTAGAGCCCCAGCCCCACTCCCCCGCCGTGCAGCCGCTGGCTGGCCGGGCCCTGCGTGAACGGCTCGAACAGCTTCTCCACGAAACCCTCGTCGACGCCCGGCCCCTGATCGCTGACCCGCACCTCCACCACCCCGGGCTCTGCCGGCGTCACCGACACCGAGATGGGTCCGCCTCCGCCGTACTTGACCGCGTTGTCCACCAGGTTGCCGATCACCTGCTCGAGCCGTCCGGGCTCCCCGACGACGGCGGGGACCTGCTCGGGTATGCGCCTGGTGATCGGCACGGCGTCGGGCACCGAGGCCAACACCCGCTCCACGACGGGCGGCAGCGTTACCCAACCGCTCGGCACCTGCATGATGTCGCCCTCAATGACCGTCGAGGTCAGGATGTTCTCGATGAGCCGAGATAGCCGGGCGCCCTGGGTCACCATGCGGCGAAGGATCTCGTCGCGCTGATCGGCGGCCATCGAGGTGCCGTGTCGCTCGAGGACCTCGGCGAACCCGACGATGGCCGCCAACGGAGTTCGCAACTCGTGGGAGACGCTGGCCAGAAGCGTGTCCTTCATCCGGTCGAGCTCGGAGATACGTTCCACCGTCTCTCGCTCGCGGGCGAAGCGCTGGGCGTTCTGTACGGCCAAGGCGGACAGGGTGGCCAGGGTGGCCAGCAGCTGGGGATTGGCTTGCTGGGGACGGCTGAGCACGACGACCCCGACCGGCTGGCCGGCGACCACCAACTCGGCCCGCACGCTTCCGTCGGGAAGGCCCCCGGTACTCTCGCTAGTCCGCCTCGACGACAACCGCTCCGGGAAGGCGGCGCCGCCCACCGACGCCCGCAGCTCGAGCGAGGCGGCGAGCTCGTCACGCAGGTAAACGGCGCCGGACGCGGCCCCCGTCGCCTCGACCAGGGCACCGGCCGCGGCCGCGGCTACCTCGTCCACCTCCACGGCCCGGCTGAGCGACTCGGCCAGGGTGATGATCCCGGCCAGGTCGCGGGTCCGGTCGGCCACGCTCTCCTGCAGACGGGTATTGGTCTGGCGGAGCCTGGCCACCAGCTCGGCGTTCTCCCGTCGCAGCCTCCAGCGGTCGAGAGCGGCCCGCACCGCCCTGACGAGCTGCTCGGGGGGCACCGGCTTGGTGAGGAAGTCGTCGAGGTGGCCGACGGCGGCGATCGCCGTCTCGAGGGTGGCGAAGGCGGTCACCAGAAGCACCTGAATGTCGGGATCGACCGCCTTGAGCCTGGCCCCGAGCTCGACTCCGCCGGCGTCGGGCAGGCGGTTGTCCACGACCGCCACTGCGGGCCGCAGCCGGCGGGCCACCTCCACCCCCTGCCGGGCCGACCCGGCGCCCTCGGCCCGGATGCCGTGCGACGCCAGGATCTCCACCACGGTCTCGCGGACCCCGGCGTCGTCGTCGACGACCAGCACGGGCTCGTCCACGGTGCTCACCGGCCGGCGTTCGGTCATCGCCGGCCAGCAACCAGATCGAAGGGCACCATCTACCCGCCGACGGTACAGGCTCCGCTCGCCGTCACCTTGCCGGTCGACGGGTCGTAGGCGATCACGTAGCCGTGGCCGGTGGCCGGGGCCTGGCGGAGGATGCCGGCTTGCACCAGGGCGGCCAGCGACGGAGCGGGCGACCCGTGCTCGCCGGCGTAGAAGTCCGACGCCTGTTGGGCCTGGCGGGCGTCCTCCAGGCAGGCCTGGGTGGCCGCCGCCCCGACGAACCCGCCGTAGGTGGTGACGGTGGACCGCGGTGGCGTGGCTGAGGTGGTCGGGCTGCTCCGACTGGCGGTCCGGCTCGTGGCCGCCGCGGTGCCCCCACAGGCCGAGAGGCAGAGCCCCACCGCCGCGGAGAACACCAGGGGGCGGGCCCTCACCGGCCCCATGCTATTTCCGGTGCTGGTCCGATCGGCGGCGGCACGGCGGGTGTGGCGACGCGGAGAGGGGCCCGGCCTCCAGTGACCGGGCCCCTCTCGGGCCACCGCAAGGGGTCAGGTCAGCCCGTCATGAGCAGCCGCTGGTCGTGCCGCAGCTGCCGCACACGTAGCACGACCCTGCCCGCTGCATGACGTTGCCGCACTGGTAGCAGTAGGGGGCGTCCCTAGCCTCGGAGCGAGCCAGCGGTACCGGCACCGTCGACTCGTCGATCACGTCGACCACCCCGTGGCTGGGCGTAGCAACCTCTTCGACGCCTGGCAATGTCGGCTGGATCCGCTCGTCCGTGGTGAGGATGCCGAGCTCTTCGCGCTCCTCGCGGGGCAGGTAGTCGACGGCCAACCGCCGGAAGATGTAGTCCACCAGGCTGGTGGCCAGCCGGAGCTCGGGATCGTCGGTCATCCCCGCCGGCTCGAACCGCATGTTGGTGTACTTGCGCACATAGGTCGACAGCGGCACCCCGTGCTGGAGGCCGAGGCTGATGGAGATGGCGAAGGCGTCCATGACGCCCGACAGCGTCGAGCCCTGCTTCGACACCTTGAGGAAGACCTCGCCGGGGCGACCGTCGTCGTACTCGCCGACGGTCACGTAGCCGTCGCAGTCCGCCACCCGGAAGTCGAAGGTGCGCGACCGACGGCGCTTGGGCAGCCGCTCGCGGATGGGCTGCTTCACCACCACCGTCTGGCGCTCGAGCGCCTTCTCGAGCTCGGCGACCTTGGCGGCCAGCTCGCCGCCTGCGGTGACCGCGACACCATCCTTTTTGGCAGTGGACAGCGGCTGGGCAACCTTGCAGTTGTCGCGGTAGATGGCGACCGCCTTGACGCCGAGCTTCCAGGCGTCGATATGGAGCTGCTCCACCTCCTCCACCGTCACCTCTTCGGGCATGTTGATGGTCTTTGAGATCGCCCCCGAGATGAAGGGCTGGACCGCGCCCATCATCCGCACGTGGCCTGAGTAGTGGATGGTGTTGTCGCCCATGGAGCAGGCGAACACCGGCAGGTGCTCGGGCGACAGGTGCGGCGCCCCGACGATCGACTTGTGCTCGTCGATGTAGGCGATGATGTCGGCGACCTGGGTGTCGTCGTAGCCGAGGCGACTCAACGCCCGGGGCACCGTCTGGTTGACGATCGACATCGTGCCGCCGCCCACCAGCTTCTTCATCTTCACCAGGCCCAGGTCGGGCTCGACGCCGGTGGTGTCACAGTCCATGAGCAGGCCGATGGTGTTGTGGCTTACGAAACCGTTGGCCAGGTACGTCACGTTCGCCGGCACCGAGAGGTCGTAGGTGAGCTGCTCTTCGCCCAGCTCGGCGGTGGACACGGCGTCGTAGAAGTAGGACAACAGATGAGCGAGTTCGGCGTCACCCGTCCGATCGAGGAGCTGGGAAGCGATCCGGCGCGACACCGTGCCTCGCTTCAGCTCCATGAGCAGGACCCGCCGCAGCTGGTCGTTCTCCGGGGCGAGCCGGTCGACCAGCTCTCGCGTCAGTGGAATGTGGTCCATCCGTGCCGCCTGCCGGGTGTCCGAACGAGCGCAGGCGGCGTTCTTGCGGTCGCTCATGAAACCAATCTCGTCGAGCCACCGGCGGTTCAGGTCGAGGTTCAGCAGGCGCAGAATTGCCAACGGCGCCTTGCCCCAGCCGGTCCGGACCGTGTCGATCTTGCGGGTCGTCGGGTAACCCAGCGCCAGCAAGAGCGACTGCACATCGTGAGAGAACTCAAGGCTGGTGGTCGACCACGTCGGGTACCCGCTGGTTACCGTGCCGTCGGCCTCGAACAGTCCCCGGAGGAAGGCCCGGTACGTTTCGCGGTCGTTGCTGTAGAGGACGGCGGCGGGCACATGCGGGGTGTAGCCCTTGCCTGTATGACCTTCGGAGGGCGTCTGCTTGGCAAAGCCACAGGCCTCCCACCAGAGCGCCAGCCGGACGGAGTCGAAGCGGACCTCGTCGTAGCCCTGCTTGGCGGTCACGTGAGCGGCTAGTCCGAGCACCTCCTTGCCAAGGCGCTCGAGTCGCTCGACGACGTCGAAGTCACCGTGGGAGACGCAGAAGCGCAGGCCCCTCGAGTGTAGGGATCCGTCGCCCATGAAGTACCCGACGAGCTCGGCCAGCTCGGCGATCATCTGCCGAGGAACCCTGAGCGAGTGCTCGCTCGTCCAGTACGCCTCGGGCAGGGGCGGCAGCGGCACTACCTGGGACTCTCCGAGGAGCTGGTCCAGGGCAAGGGGGACCAGATCGCCGGGCCCGATCTCGGCGAAGCGCCGCCACTCCCACTCGCCGGTGGCCCGGTCGACCACCTTGATGCGGTGCTCGGGTGTGCCCTGAATGCGATACCCACGTCCTGACGTCACGGTGACGACCGGCGCCAGGCCGTTGATGAAGAACTTCGTGGCCTGCTGAGGCCCCTCGTCCGTCTGCACGGACAGGTTGAGGTCCTGCCATTTGGCCCCGTCGACGTCACCCAGAGATCCGAGCCTGACCAGACCGCGCTCCGTGGCGACCAGGCTACCTCCGACGAGGCAACCGGTCGGAGCGAGAACACTGGCCTGTGCATTGCGCACTCCGAACTTCTCACCCAGCTCGACGGCTGTGTCCCACGCCTCCTGTGCGGCCGAGAGAAGATCCGTAGGAACGAGCTCCTCATCGATCTTCGACACCTCGTCGCGGTGCATCTTCAACACATTGATCATGGCGTCTGCGTTCTCGTGGTACCCGGCGAAGGGCCCCATCCGGGCGGCGGTGCGAGCCGAGGTCGCATACGAATGACCGGTGAGGAGGGCGGTGATCGCTCCTGCCCAAGCCCGCCCGGCATCAGAGTCGTAGGGAAGCCCCTGTGCCATCAGGAGCGCACCGAGGTTGGCGTAGCCAATACCGAGCTGACGGAACTTGCGGGAGTTCTCGGCGATCTTCTCCGTCGGGTAGTCCGCATTGCCGACCAGGATTTCCTGGGCAGTGAACACGACCTCGGTGGCTGCCTTGAAGCCCTCGGCGTCGAAGACGCCTTCGTCGGAGAGGAACCTGAGGAGGTTGAGGCTGGCCAGATTGCACGCTGAATTGTCGATGTGCATGTACTCGCTGCACGGGTTGCTGCCGTTGATCCGGTCAGTGTTCGGGGCGGTGTGCCACCGGTTGATCGTGGTGTCGAACTGCATGCCCGGGTCGGCACACTCCCAGGCCGCCTCGGAGATCTGACGGAACAGGTCACGAGCCTTGACCGTCTCGATGATCTCCCCTGTGGTGACCGCCCGCAGATGCCAGTCGGCATCGTCCAGAACCGCCTGCATGAACTCGTCGGTCACCCGCACTGAGTTGTTGGCATTTTGGTACTGCATCGAGTGGGAGTCTGCGCCGTCGAGGTCCATGTCAAACCCGTTGTCGCGCAAGACTCGGGCCTTGCGCTCCTCACGGGCCTTGCACCAGATGAAGTCGGTGATGTCCGGATGGTCGGCATTGAGGATGACCATCTTTGCCGCCCGCCTCGTGTTGGACGCGTAGATCCCATTCGCCGACAAGAGGTGGGCGCCCTCCACCTCAAGGTCGTATGTGACGGCTGCCTCCGTTGGAGTGACCGACTCCAGGTGGACTTGTACTGTCGTAGTCAGATCGTGGGCGTAGCTGGCCACGGCCTGATCTGGATGTGACTCCAACACTGCCACAGCACCGTAACCACTCGTCTCGTTGGTACCCACGGACCGCTCGATGAGGCGTCGCCCTCCGCGAGTCTCGACCCGAGACTGCAGGTCCTTGAGGAGGGAAGGCCGGTACCCCCATCCCTTGTCCGCACCAGGCGATGGTTCGTAGTTCAGCTGAGCCTTGGCCGAGTAGGGACCAATCAAACGGACGAGGCGGTCGATGAACGTGTAGCCGACGACACGGAGTCGGTAGAGAGGCGCGAACCGATCGGTTCCGGGTCGCGAGAGATTGACCTTCGAGGGAACGCCGAGGGTCAACAGAAGCCGCTGCAGCTGAACTAGGAACTCGCGGTCGATGGAGCTTACCGACCATCCACCACGTCGCTGGTATGTGCCGTCCGCGTCGATCACGCCGGCGACAAAAGCCGCCCGAACTTCGGATGTAGCTCTGAAGAGCTGAACTGGGAAGCCGAGAGCATCGCCCTTACCCGTGGCCAAGCCGTTGCCCACCAAAAAGTCGACCAATCGCTTCCTCGTGTACCCGAGGCTGTTGTGACGCTCAAAATCGCCTAGCAGCAAGGGGGACTCGCCGAACAGCTCTTCGCAGTACTTGGTGAACCGAGCGGCGGAGACACGGCCAGCGGCATCTTTGCAGAATGCGACCCGCACCCTGTAGGGATAGTCCTTCCTCAGTTCGGCGTCGCCGTAGGTCAGGCCGACGACGTAACCGAGCCTGTCGTCCACCTCTGTCGGGAACTGCATCTCGACCGTCGTCGTGGCGTGGGGCTTGTCGAAGACCTGCGGTGGCAGCAGGGGCAGGGATGACCCGCCTTCGCTGGGCTGCAGAAGCACATGCAGCGAGTCACCTGCCGAAAAGCTCTCGATGGGCTTGACGGCGAAACGGCCCTCGTTCGAATCCCAGTAGGCGAACTTGTGTCCCTCAGTCACCTCGACCTCGTAGCCCTCGCGTGTCTGGACGCGATAGCACTGCTTCACACCGTTCGGCATGAAGTCAAGGACCCGGCGAGGACCGTCGTGGGTCAGCACAAGATCGCCAACGTCGAGCGTCTCGATCGGATGCCAGCCACTGGGGGTGGCCACCAGGGTGCCCTCTCGGAAGCACTTTCCGCCGCTCTTGATGGTTCCGGCCGACGCGTCGGCACCCCGCATGAAGCTGACGGGCCCCGAAGCGGTACCGCCGCCCTTCAATCCTTCGCGTGAGGACCGGATCTTCGACAGGTTGATGCCGGCTCCGGAGCCACCCTTGAAGATGGTCCCCTCCTCGACGTACCAGTTGAGGATGGAGTCCATACGGTCATCGACTGCCAGAATGAAACACGCACTCGCCTGCCGCGGCACACCCTGCACCCCGATGTTGAACCAGACCGGCGAGTTGAACGCCGCCTTCTGGGTGACCACCAGATGCTTGAGCTCGGCCCGGAATGTCTCGGCCTCGTCGTCGTCGAGGAAGTAGCCGTCCTTAGTCCCCCAGGCGGTGATGGTGTCGACCACCCGGTCGGCCACCTGGCGCAGCGACCACTCGCGCTCGGCGGTGCCGAGGGTCCCCCGGAAGTACTTCTGGGCGAGGATGTTGGTTGCGTTGACGCTCCAGGAGGCCGGCACCTCCACTCCCAGCTGCTCGAAGGCCACCGAACCGTCGCGGTAGTTGGTGATGCGAGCGTCGCGGCGCTCCCACACCACCTCCTCGTAGGGATGGACCCCCTCGGTTGTGAAGTAGCGGCGGATTCCGATCCCAAGTCGCTGGGGAGCGATGGCCATGTCCGGATGCCCTTTCGGCGAAGGCCACGGGCGGCGCCGTGGCGGAACTCAGTTCTTGCGGCGGACTGGCCGCCTGGGGGTCGCCATCTCCGGCTTCCCCGATTTCCCCCTCTGACCACAACATCTTGTGGTCCGTACTTCATACCCGACTAGATGCTGGGTAATTACAGCACCGTAGTTACACCTGTGTCAATGGAAGCGCCACTGCAAAATCCCTGGTCAGACGGTGCTCGCGAATGTTCGCGTTCGTGACTGTTCTCACGAGCGGGGCGCACTTTGGCGCCTCATGGAAGGCTACGGCCGGCGGTCGCGGAAGTGGGGTACCAGAATTTGGCGCGTACGAGCGGCATAGAGCTTCGGCCCATCGAGGACAAGGAGATCGAGGCCTTCCGCCGGGTCGGGGCCGTCGCCTTTGGCCGACCCCATGACGCCGCGGGCTCCGACCAGTGGCGGGCCAGGGTCGATCTCGAGCGGACGGTGGGCGCCTTCGCGGACGGCGAGCTCGTCGGCACCGCCCTCGCCCACTCCTTCCTCGTTTCAGTTCCCGGAGGGGAGGCACGGGCAGCTGGCGTGGGCGACGTGACCGTCCTGCCGACCCACCGGCGCCGGGGCATCCTGCGCGCCCTCATGCGCCACCAGCTGGACGACTTCCACGCTCGGGCGGAGCCGCTGGCCTGTCTGTGGCCGTCCGAAGCCGCCATCTACGGGCGCTTCGGGTACGGGCCCGCCTGGCCGGCGCTGCACTGGGAGGCCGACACGAGGGACGTGGCCTTCCTGCCCGAGGTCGTGGAGACGACGACGGCCCCTGGTCTCGAGGTCCGGCTCCTCGGCGCCGAGGAGGCCCGGCCGGCCCTCGAGCAGGTGTACGAGGGTGTGCGCCGCCGCACCCCCGGGATGCTGCAGCGCACGAGCGTCTGGTGGGACGCCGTCCTGGGCGACCGGGAGGGATCGATGCTGCGGGCCGTGGCCACCGACGGGGATCGCCCGGTCGCCTACGCCCTGTACACGGTCAAGGCCTCGTGGGGCTCGAGCGGCCCGGAGAACCGGATCGACGTGCGCGAGCTGGCTTGCGACAGCCCGCGTGGGGCGGCGGCCGTCTGGTCGTACCTGTTCAGCGTCGACCTGGTGCGAACGGTCGCCTGCTGGAACCGTCCCGGGGACGACCCCCTCCCCTGGATGGTCCGCAACCGCCGGGCCCTCCAGCGACGGGCGGGTGAGGGGCTGTGGGTCCGCCTGGTGGATCTGCCCGCCGCCATCGCCGCCCGCCGCTACCGGGCCGACGCCACTGTCGTCGTTGAGATCCATGACTCGGCCTGCCCGTGGAACGAAGGGCGCTGGCGGCTCGACCTCGGTCCCGAGGGTGGGGGGGCCGAGCGGACGACGGGTGATCCCGAGGTGGTGGTGGAGACCGCTCACCTCGCCTCGGCCTACCTGGGCGGGTTCGGCCTCGGAGCCCTGGCCGGGGCCGGGCTGGTGGCGGAGCGGGTCGACGGGGCGGTGGCCGCCCTCGACCGGGCCATGGCCTGGGACCCGGCGCCCTGGACCCCCTCCTACTTCTGACCTCCCCGGGCTACGGTGCGGCCCCCATGGCCGCCGTGATCGCCATCGACGCCGGCACCACCGGAGTGCGCGCCCTGGCGGTGGACGACGCCGGAACGGTCACCCATCGCTCCTACGTCGAGATCCGCCAGCACTACCCCCGACCGGGTTGGGTGGAGCACGACGCCGACGAGATCCGTCAAGCGGTGATCCGGACCCTCACCGAGGTGGCCGAGGCCGCCGGCCGCCCGGCCGCCATCGGCCTCACCAACCAGCGGGAGACCGTCGTGGCCTGGGACCGCCGCTCCGGGCGACCGCTGCACCGGGCCCTGGTCTGGCAGGACCGCCGGACGGCGGCCCGTTGCCAGGTCCTGGGCGAGGCCGGTCACCTGCCGCTCGTCCGCCAGCGGACCGGACTGGTGCTCGATCCCTACTTCTCGGCCACCAAGATGGAATGGCTCCTCACCGAGGGCGGGGTGGAGGCCAACGCCGACCTCGCCGTCGGCACGGTCGACAGCTGGGTGGTGTGGAACCTGACGGGCGGCCCCGAAGGCGGCGCCCTCGTCACCGACCCCTCCAACGCCAGCCGCACGCTGCTGTACGACATCGCCGAGCGGCGCTGGGACGACGAGCTGCTCGACCTGTTCGGCGTGCCCCGGGCTGCCCTGGCCGAGGTGGTGCCGTCATCGGGCCGGCTGGGAACGGTCGCGCCCGGCGTCGTCCCTGGCCTGGACGGGGTGCCGGTCGCCGGGGTGGCCGGAGACCAACAGGCTGCGCTGTTCGGACAGG
Organism: Actinomycetota bacterium; assembly: GCA_021325435.1. Classification (GTDB taxonomy): domain Bacteria; phylum Actinomycetota; class Acidimicrobiia; order Acidimicrobiales; family JAJPHE01; genus JAJPHE01. The sequence continues at coordinate 21,104 of JAJPHE010000114.1, forward strand.
CCTGCTTCGAGCCCGGCATGGCCAAGAACACCTACGGCACCGGCAGCTTCGTGCTGATGAACGTGGGCGCCGAATGCCCCGCCCCCCTCGAGGGTCTGCTGACCAGCGTGGCGTGGGATCTCGGAGGAGGGACCGACCGCGTCGCCTACGCCCTCGAGGGGGCCGTGTTCATCACCGGGGCCGCCATCCAGTGGCTGCGCGACGGCCTCGGCCTCATCGGCGAGGCGGCCGAAGTCGGCCCCCTGGCCGAGTCGATCACCGACACCGAAGGGGTCTACTTCGTGCCGGCCCTGGCCGGCCTGGGAAGCCCCTGGTGGGACCCCCGCGCCCGCGGAGTGATCGTCGGAATCACCCGGGGAAGCGGACGGGGCCACCTGGCCCGGGCGGTGGTGGAGGCCATGGCCTTTCAGACCCGCGACGTGGTCGACGCCATGGTGGCGACGTCGGGGCGTGAGGTGGTCGGCATGCGGGTCGACGGAGGCGTCTCGGTCATGGACGTCCTGTTGCAGGTGCAGGCCGACCAGCTGCAGGCGCCGGTAGCCCGCCCGGCGCAGACCGAGACCACCGCCGTCGGGGCCGCCTGGCTGGCGGGGCTGGCCGAAGGGGTCTGGAGCTCCCTCGACGAGCTGGCCGGGCTGTGGCAGCCGGGGGCGACATTCGAGCCCCGGGTGTCGCGGGGCGGGGCCGACACCAGGCACGCCGGCTGGCTGCGGGCGGTCGAGCGGGCCCGGGGCTGGGCCCGAGCCGAGCCCTAGCCGGCCAGGCCGGTGAATGCCGGTGCCACCTCGGCGGGCGGAGGAGCGGCCGGCTGGCTCACCTCGGCCGCGCCGACGACGTCGCGTCGCTTGGCGTAGTGGTTGACGTACTCCTGGCCTGACATCTCGGCCAGGCGGAACATGATCTCGTCGGTCACGTCGCGCAGGACGCGGGGATCCGAGGCCCGCTCGAGGTAGCGCTCGAAGGTCATCGGCTCCGAGAACCGCACAGTGACGGGCATGAACGGCCTGGGCCACACCTGGCCGATGGGCTGCAGGACGTCGGTGCCCACCATGGCCACCGCCACCACCGGAGCCCGGCACTCGAGGGCCAGCCGGGCGACCCCGGTGTGGCCCTTGTAGAGCCGCCCGTCCGGGGAGCGGGTCCCCTCGGGGTAGATGCCGAACACCTTGCCCTCGGCCAGGACCTCCTTGGCCGTCTCCAGGGCTCGCAGCGAGGCCATGCCCCCGCCCCGCTTGATCGGTATCTGGCCCACCGCCCGGAAGAACCAGGCCGTCTTGGGGTCCTCGAAGTACTCGGCCTTGGCCACGAAGGTGACCCGCCGGCGGAGCACCAGGGGCAGGAAGATCGAGTCGGAGAACGACAGGTGGTTGCCGGCCAGGATCACCGGCCCGGTCGCCGGGACGTTCTCCGCCCCCTCGACCCTCACCCGGTAGAAGAAGCGGAGCACGGGGGTAAGCACGAGCTTGAGGACCCAGTACGCCACGTCCCCGAAGTTAGCCCGCCCCGGTCCGGACAAATAGGGCCGAAGAGCCATCTTCTCCGAGTGTTAATCCGCCCGTCATGGGGTATAGCCCTGCGGCACTACGGCGGGAGGTCCCCAAATCAGGCGGTCAGGAGCAGCACCTAGATGATCGACGAGTCGGCGGCGCCGTCGCGCACCGCCGAGATCGTCACGGCCTGTCCCGACTGCGGGCAGATCCTGGTGCGCCCCGAAGACTTCTCCGGCGAGCGGATGCTGTACCTGCACCGTAAGTGGAGTGGCTGCGCGGCGGAGACCATCGACCTGCGCGACTCGGCGCCTGACGCCGACAACGGGCCTCCTACCGGCGAGATGGTGCTCGGCGACTTCCCAGCGGAGACCCCCGGCTACTGATCCCCGTCGGTACGGTGGCGGGGCCGCCCCGACGGCCCAGCCCGGCGAGGTACCGCTCTGCCCGACATCAAGACCGAGATAACCGAGATCGCCACCGGGCTCGGCATGCTGGGCCGGGCCGGACCCGGGTCCGATCCCTACGAGGCGCTCGGTGACCGTCCCCCTGAGCTGGCCAACGTGGCGCCCGACGTGTGGGATCGCCTGCTCGCCGCCCACCGGGCCGGCGCCCACCGGGCCGAGTTCCTGGCCGCCTCGACCAACGGCCGGCGTTTCCTCGAGGCGGCCGACGGCCTGCGGGGGCGGGCGCCGGCCCGGGTGGAGTGGAAGGGCCCGACCAAGCCGGTGGGCTACGACGCCATACCGGCGGACCTCAGGGTCGATCACGTCTACCTGGTCAGCTGCAAGTACCTCTCGACCATCCTGCACAACGTCTCGCCCGCCCACCTGTTCGAACGTTGCCTGGCCGAGCGCCACGGTGAGACCACCGGGGACTGGTACCAGGAGGTGTCCCCCGCCGCCTACGCCGAGCTGTACTCGGAGGTACGTCGCCACGTCGACCCCGAGTCGCTGCCGGCCGACCTGGGCGGCCTGTCGACGGCCCACCGGGCCGTGCTCAAGGCCGCCTTGGCCCGCCAGTGGCCGGCGGCGCTGGTGCCGGCCTACCGGTCGTTCTGCGAGGACGTGGCCCACCGCTCGGCGCAGCGGTGGTCCGCCCGCCTGCCCGCCCTCAGGGACCGCGAGGTCATGCTGTGGCGCCTCCTGCGGCTGGCCCCCGCCCCTTACTTCGTCCTCGGAACTGCGCCGGCGGGTTCGCTCCGACTGCGCATCGCCACCCCGTGGGACTGGCGCCAGAGGTTCTCCCTGTCCGGCTTCGACATCGTCGGCCAGGCTGCCGGGCAGCCCCTCGTGACCTGGAGGGCCGAGGTGCGCGACCTCGAAGCTGGGGACACCCGGATCGTCGAGGGCTACGTGGAGGTCCGCTGGAGCCACGGACGGTTTCACAGCTTCCCCGAGGCCAAGGTCCACCTGGCCACTCCGCACTCGCTGGTGCCGGGTTACTTCCCGCTCGGATGAGGGGGCGGCTACTGCCGGTAGCGCTCCACCACCTCGGGCGGGCGGGGGGCGGCGGCGTCGGGGTCCTGCCCGGCCTCCCGACGGGCCCGGCGCTGGCGACGACCGCGACTCTCTACCCCGAGGCGCAGGTCATCTCTCCCCTACCGGTTTCGGCCACTGCCAGGAGCGGGAAGGGGCGGGTCGACCTCTGTAACGGCGGCTGCTCACAGGAGGCGGACTGTGACCTGGCTCGGTCTCGACGACATCAAGGTGGCCCTGCCCGCGGAGCCGGTGCCCGAGCGCCGGTGCGCGGAGCCCGACTGCGCGACCGTGCTGTCGCGCTACAACGACGACGAGCGCTGCTTCGCCCACCAGCCCAAGGACGCGCCCACCGGCTGAAACCCCGGCCGGGCGGCTCACCAAGACGTCCTAGTGATCCGTCGCTGAAATAGTCTGGCGGGCTAGGGTGGCAGCATGCCTGTGATGACTGCTGCACCGTTGGCGCTGTCGCGCCAAGACAGAGCTGAACTGGAGCGTGTGGCGCGTTCGACGTCGTTGCCCCACCGGGCTGTGCGTCAGGCCAAGGCGCTTCTGTGGGCTGCGGACGGGGTGGCCAACGAGGAGATCGCCCGGCGTTGCGAGGTCGACGCCGACACGGTGCGCCGTTGGCGCCGCCGGTTCGCCGAGACCGGGGTGGAGGGGGTGGGCGCGATCGCCAAGGGCCGGGGCCGCAAGTCGTGGCTGCCGGAGGGGACGGTGGCCGAGGTGGTGCGGGTCACGAACAACTTCGTCCCGCCCGACGGGTCGACGCATTGGTCGACTCGGACCCTGGCCGAGTATCTGGGCATCGGCAAGGACTCGGTGGCCCGGATCTGGCGGGACCACAACCTCAAGCCCTGGCAGGTCAAGACCTTCAAGGTCTCGACCGACCCGGACTTCGAGGAGAAGCTGGTCGACGTCATCGGGCTCTACATGGACCCCCCGAAGCGGGCGGTGGTGTTCAGCTTCGACGAAAAGACCCAGGTCCAGGCCCTGGACCGCACCCAGCCCAGCCTGCCCATGCGCCCGGGGCGGGCGGGGACCATGACCCATGACTACAAGCGCCACGGCACCGTCGACCTCTTCGCCGCTCTCAACATCGCCAGCGGCGAGGTCATCACCGACTACCGCAAACGCCACACCGCGGCGGACGTGTTGGCCTTCTTCAAGAAGATCGACCGCCAAGTGCCCCGCCGACTGGACATTCACGTGATCCTGGACAATCTCTCCGCCCACATGGCACCGGAGGTCACCGACTGGCTGGCCGAACCAGCCCAGGCCCGCTGGCATCTGCACTTCACCCCCACCAGTTCCAGCTGGCTCAACCTGGTCGAGCGCTGGTTCGGGCTGCTCACCGAGCGCCGGCTCCGCCGCGGTGTGTTCGGCAGCGTCCAGGAACTGACCAAGGCGCTTCGCCTGTGGGCCAAGCACTGGAACGACGACCCCCAACCATTCATCTGGACCAAAGCCGCCGACGAGATCATCGAGAAAGTCCGCCGCGGACGAACGGCGCTCCACCAGATCAAAACCGCGACGGGTCACTAGCTAAGCCTCAGACGGCGGCGCAGTACTCCTCGACCGCCCGCCGGTACCGGACCATCGCCTCGCGCACCTCCGCCTCGGCGGTGAGGTCGATCACCTGCCCGATCCTGCTGAGGGTCCAGTCGAGGTAACGGGGCTCGCGGGCGCAGCGCTCGGCGATCTCGGACAGGATGGCGAGGACGTCGGCGGGCCGAGTCGCCGGCCCCCTCCTGCCTCGCGGTCCACGCTGCATCGGCCCAGGGTGACAGGGCGGGGTCGCCGTATCCATGGCCCGTTCGGGCTGGTCACCCGGCAATGGTCCCGCCAGGGCCATAGCCTCACCGACCATGGCCACCAACATCCGGCGCCTCGTCTCCATCGGTTGCGTGCCCGTCCTCGCCACCGCCCTGGCCGGGTGCGGCGTGGGTGGTCCGTCGCGCTCCACGGTCACTTCCACCGGGCCGGCGGCGCCCCGAACCAGCAACGCCCTGTGGGGCACGTACCACGCCGACCTGGCCCGCACGGGCGTCGATCCGTCGGGGGCGTCGTTCAGCCCGCTGAACCAGGCCTGGGTGTCCCCGCAGCTCGACGGCCAGGTGTACGCCGAGCCGTTGGTGTGGGGAGGCCTGGTGATCGTGGCCACCGAGAACGACACCATCTACGCCCTCAACGCCGGCAACGGCAGCGTCGCCTGGTCGACCCACGTCGCCACCCCCGTGCCGCAGTCGTCCCTGCCCTGCGGGGACATCAACCCGCTCGGAATCACCGGCACCCCCGCCATCGACCCGGCGACCGGGCACGTGTTCGCCGTGGCCGAGACCACGGTTAACGGGTCGGTGTCCCACCAGCTGGTCGCCCTCGACGGCTCGACCGGCCGCGTCCTGTTCCAGGAGTCGGTGGACCCTTCCGGGATGACACCCTCGGCCCAGCAGGAGCGGGGTGCGCTGTCGGTGTCGGGCGGCCGGGTCTACATCCCCTATGGCGGCCTGTACGGCGACTGCGGGTCTTATCACGGTTGGGTCGTGAGCGCGCCCACGTCAGGGCCCGGCACCCTGGCCGCCTACCAGGTGCCCACCGCCCGCGAGGGCGGCATCTGGGCTCCGCCCGGGGCGAGCATCGACTCGGCCGGCAACGTGTGGGTGGCCACCGGCAACGGCAGCTCGACCAGCAGCTACGACTACGGCAACTCGGTGCTGAAGCTGTCCCCCTCGTTGTCGCTCGTCGACTCGTTCGCCCCGTCGAACTGGGCGTCGGACAACAGCAGCGACTCGGACCTGGGCTCGACCGGGCCCATGCTTCTTCAGAACGGCCTCGTGTTCGAGGTGGGCAAGGAGCAGACCGGCTACCTGCTGTCCGCATCGCACCTCGGGGGGATCGGCGGCCAGCTGTTCTCGGCCAACGTCTGCTTCACCATCGGCGCCGAGGCCTACCGGGCGCCCGACGTCTACGTCGGCTGTGACTCGGGCATCAAGGACGTGCACATCGACGCCACCAACCCGCCCTCCTTCCACGTGGCCTGGTCGGGACCGTCGGGCGCGACCGGCCCTCCGATCTTCGCCGGTGGCCTGGTGTGGTCGGTCGGCAAGTCCTCCCAGACCCTGTACGGGCTCGACCCCTCCACCGGGTCCGCCGTGGTCCAGCAGCACCTCAACGCCACACCCGCCTCCTACTCCACCCCGGCGGTCGGTGACGGTTTGATGGTGGTGGGCACGGGGCGCACGATCGAGGCCTTCGGCGGACCGCCTCCGACCACGGCGAAGTACTGGATGGCCGCCTCCGACGGCGGCGTCTTCAACTTCGGATCGGCCGGCTTCTACGGCTCGGCGGGGAACGTCCACCTGGCCCGCCCGATCGTGGGCATGGCCCCCACCCCAGACGGCAACGGCTACTGGCTGGTCGCATCGGACGGGGGCATCTTCACCTACGGGGACGCCGCCTTCCACGGCTCCACCGGCGCCATCCGCCTCAACAAGCCCATCGTCGGCATGGCCGCCACCCCAGACGGCAACGGCTACTGGCTGGTCGCATCAGACGG
>JAJPHE010000037.1 GCA_021325435.1 Actinomycetota bacterium
AGATGGTCCGGTCCCGGCCGAGGCGGGTCGAGACCAGCCTGGGCCCCATCCAGCGGGGGTCCTGCCCCTGGTGGCGGAGGGCCGGCGCAACCGGGAGATCGCCCAGGCGCTGGGGGTGAGCCCGGCCACGGTGGCCCATCACCTGCGTCAGCTCCTGGCCCGGCTGGGGGTGGGGACCCGTCAGGAGGCGGTGGCGCGGGCGATGCGTGCCGGGTTGCTCTGAGACGACGGGATCCTATCCGAGCTGATTAGGAAATAACTATCAGCGTTGTGGTTGACAAGACCTCGAAGGTAACACATCCTAAAGCGCGTCGACGTCTGGAGGCATGCCTTGGAGCTGCGCCAAACAGCAGGCACGCACCCAGGGCCGTCCGCACCGACGTCGCATGAGGAAGGAGGAAAGATGGACCGATTTGATTGGCTCTAAGAGTGATCAATATGGTTATTGCCCGCACATCGGCACTACTAGTGCAGCGGCGGTGTTACCAGGCAGCACAACGTCCGGTAACTGCGGCAGCTCGTGGTTGCTCAGGTGGGATGCGAGTGGAGGAAACGCGGACTTCTCCTACGGCTTTCAATCTTTGTTGGGCAACGTCGTATATAGAAGCCTGGGGATCAACTGGAACAACTGGAGCACCGGAGGGTCAGGTTCATTCGGCGACAGTGGCTGGATGAACAATTCGTACTACAACAACACCCAGACCCAGTACACCGCTCCAGGCTTCGTCATGGGAACGATGAACGGATGGGTTCTGCTGTGGTGGGGTGGAACGTGCGATATCATTCTTCCCGGTGATAGCACGGACGTGAGCTAGCTAGGCTGTGGTAGTAGCGTCCAGCAGCAGTACGAGCCTGAGCTGAAGTGCAGTCGACAACCGTAAAAGAATGGCGAGCACCTTGCTTGCGCGCTCGTTGTTCAGGAGGCGGCAGCTAGCGCTACAGTGGCAACCAGAACAGCATTGCGGCGGTCCTCAGGAGTTCCACCGTCTGCCCCCAGGATGACTGTGCTAGGAGGGATGAGCCACTGTTCGCCGAAGGGTGCCATGACCCATTGGACGGTGAAATGCCCTACCCCTGTCGCGGCGACTTGCTTGTAATGGGACCGCAGAACTGATGGGGGTGTGGCCTGAACTTCCCGCGTGTGCCTCATAGCCTGATTGCGCTTCCATTGGCGCCAGGTTTCGAGGTACTCACCGAACCGAGATTCCCGGCTCACTTCATCATGTGACTGCATTTCGGAAAGTGCGACAGTTCGCCGGACTTTATCCAACAGAAGGCCATCCGAGAGCATGCCCAAGCGCCGAAGCCAGAACCAGTAGTTGATTGATTCGTCCAACTGTTCGTGCCAGTGCATAGGATCCCGAACCTGCATGGTTGCAAGTCTGAATTGGTTGAGACGAATTGTCAATGTCCTGACCGATGGGCTTGCTGATCAGATCATGGAAGCCACCGTTGCCTACAGCTCGAATCGGGGCTGGGCCGGGGCCTGGCCCAGAGCACGGACGCTCCCCTGGCCGGGCGATGCCTAGGCCAAGTATCAGATCGACCGGCGTTGCTCCGTCGTCCGCAACGGCGACGGTGATCGTCGTCTTGTGCACGTCGAAGCCGACGTATCTGGCAACTGCGAGCAGTTCCTGGGTGACGAGGATCCCCACTGCCGGCAGCCTTGCCCATCGTATGGGCTCGCCCCCTGAGTGTCCGGGAGCACGCGGCGGCGGGCAGACCAGTCGAGATCCCGGAGCTGAGGTGCCCGAACCGCGGGACGTCGTGCGCCAGTGGTCGTGGTACGAGCTACGTGATCCGCCGCAGCTCGGGCACTGGAACGTTCTCGCTTCCCTGCGGCCTCCAGTACCTGGAATCCTCCAGGGAGGAGGGACCACGACAGAGCCGACAGCCCTTCTGGACCTCGCCCTATAGAAAGTGCTCGGTGTCGCAGAGCGCGTCATCGGCCCGGTGAGCGCACAGCAGCTCATCGAGGGCCGAGATCAGCGGCCCCAGGTGCCCTCGATCGAGACGGTAGCGGCTCGTCGGCACCAGCACGATCCCGTAGTGAGACCTACCGCTGGTCAGGTAGGCGGCGTGGAGAAGTCGGAAATCGCGGATGTTGTTGGTCACCACCGCCCGTCGCTCCGTCACCGCCCAGGACAGCGCACGGGCGTCGTCGACGCCGTTCACCCCGGCCTCGACGGCGGTGGCCACGTCGTGGTCGCGGGCCCTCAGTTGCTCTGCGAGGACCGACGAGAGGTGCTCGTCGAGGAGCAGCCTCACCCCCGCTCCAGGGCCTGCCGGCGGGCGAAGGCGGCGGCCGCCTCCTCCATCATCTCCCGGTTGGCCTGGATCCACTCGTCGACCTCCTGGCGGTGGTCGGCGTAGTAGGCGACGGCGGCCTCGACCAGCCCAGGGCGCAGGTTCAGGGTCTCTGAGGTGGCCCGGAGATCCCGCCCTTCGGCCAAGAAGACCTGGATCACCTCCCAGACGTCAAGGCCGCCGAGCACCGCCGCCCGGCGGCCGGCAGGGCCGTCGCGGAAGACGATGCCGGGGTAGGTGTCCATGGCCAGGCCCTCCTCGACGTAGCGGTCGGCGAGCGCGGTCTTGGGGAGGCGGAGCAGCCTTGCCCGCTGCTCGAGCCTGGTCAGGGTCTCGGGGCTTCGGGGGCGAAAGGTGAGGGTTCTGGACACGTGTAAGACATAGTAAGCGACTGTCTGATGCCGATTGGCCCGCGATCGTCGTCGGCGCCTCAGCCGTGCCGCGTGTCCGCTGATGCCATCGCAGGTCGAGGCGCAGGGCGTCCCGGGCCAGCGCGCTCATCGGTCGGTAATCGTCCTTGGCCACGGCCTTGCCCGCAAGGACGCCCGACTGGCTGCCGCTTTGCCCACTCCAGGGCGTAGTCGCGCCCAGCCTTGGCCGCCAGCTCCTCGGTCACCTTCTCGTTCAGAAGCTCACCGGGTCGAGTCCGCTTCACCGTCGGCGCTTTCGCTGCCGGTGGAGCGGGTTGCGCCCGAGCTGCTCCAGGTTCGAGGTGGCCTGAGCCCGAGGCGTCGGGCCGACCGGAGATCGGTCTCGGCTCGACGAGTACGGCGACGAGCGCGATCCCAAGCCCTCAGGAGCGGCGGCTACGCTGTCGGCCATGCCTCGGATCGTCATCGAGCCCCATGCCCGGCTGCGCATGCGCCAGCGGGGTATCAGCGATGAGGAGATCGCCCACGTGTGGGTCCATTACGACCACGAACGACCCTCCCAGGACCATCCCGGGTTTCGCGTCCGGATCGGCCGCACTCCGGGTGGTCGTCGGGTCGGGGTCGTGGCTCGGCTCCAGCGGGACGTGTTCGAGGTTAAGACGGTCTGGTGACCAGTGAGAAGATAGGGACGATGAAGGTTCAGTACGGCGACGACGTCGCCTACGTGCAGCTGGGCCAGGGTGAGGTCGCGGAGACGCGCGAGGTGGCCCCGGGCCTGCTCCTGGATCTGGACCGGAAGGGGGAGGCGGTGGGGCTGGAGATCCTGGGGCTGAAGCGGCGGGGCCTGGCTCAGGGCGTAGTCGAGGTGGAGCTGGCCCAGGTCGAGCTGACCGAGGCGGAGCGCGAGGGGGAGCGGAAGCTGGCGGCCGCCCTCTTCGAGGCCGGGGAGCGAAAGGCGCAGAGCCACTGAGCCGGCGAGATCGCCGGCGTCGTCGGGATTCCAGCGGCGGTGTGGCCGGGATGTGATGGCGGTTTGCCTCACCGGCGCGCTGCCTGGCGAGGCGGAGGTGGTCCCAGTGAGCCCCCGTTTTCACGCCAGATAACGCGATCGCACATCGCTCGCACCGCTGGTGCTTCCCGGGATGGCCGCGCACAGCGTCCGGCGCTCGCTACCGCGGAGGTAGGTGGTTCGAGTCCACCGCGGCCCACCATCGGTTTCGAGTTCGCTCACGCCACCATCTGTTAGGGAGCGGCGCTCGCGCCTCCCGTGTCCCCCCGGCATCGGCCGCAGCCGCTCCGCCGCCAGCCCCTCTCCCGACTGGGAGTCACATCCGAGCCTTCAATGCGGAGCGGCAAGGCGCCGCTGACGCCCGTCGGTGGTGGGGTGGTCGGCATGACGAGCCGGAGGTGGCGATCCGCGGGCTGGTCCCACCCGCCGAAGCCGGGAGGGCGACGCTGCTCGTCATTGCTTGACGTCGGCCGGCAGGCCCCTCATGATGCGCCCGGGGGACGGGGATGCCTGGCTTCTCCAACGTGGTGGTGGTCGGCGACTGGGCGCCGGGTTGGAACCACGGAGGCGGGCGGGATGAGGCTTTGGTTCCGCCCCCCGAGGCTTCGCGACCTGGAGGCTCGGCGCGTTGAGGATGAGCTACGTTCAATGCCCTCGCTCCTCTGGTCCGGCCTGTTACGTCAGTCGGGTCGGATCTTTTTGGC
>JAJPHE010000125.1 GCA_021325435.1 Actinomycetota bacterium
ACGGGCCTTGCCGAGCGCGGCCACGTGGTTCGGGTGGTGCTGGCGGGCGAGGAGCCGGGCTCGGTCGACCTGATGGACGGGGTATGGGTGCATCGAGTCCCCATCCGGCCCCATCGCTGCCCGCCTGGCTTCCCTCATCCGGCGGTCTGGCACCACTCGGCCTCTCTGCTCGACGAGCTGGAGCGCATCAATGGCCAGCGCCCGATCGATATCGTCCAGGCCCCGAACTGGGGCGCTCCCGCCATCGCCGCCCTCATGGATGGCCGGTTTCGGACCGTGCTCAGCCTTCACACGCCGCTCAAGACGGTTGCCCGGATGGATCACCGGGCCCGACGCTGGGGTTGGGTCCGCAAGGAATACCGGCGACTGATCGACGTCGAGGCTCGTGTCTATCCGCTGCCGGATGCCTATCTCGCCTCCACGCCCAGCATCGTGGACGAGATCGAGGAGCAGTACGGGATCGAGCTGGACCGAAACCGTACGGCGTATGTCGGCCACGGACTGCCAGACGTCGCGAGCTCCGTCGCGGTGAGTTCCAGGTCGAAGGTGAACAACGAGGTCGAGCTCCTCTTCGTGGGTCGCCTGGAACCCCGTAAGGGAATCGATGTCCTGCTGGCCTGCATCCCCGGCCTGGCGGCGGAGTTCCCACACCTGCGCTTCACGATCGTGGGCAAGGACGATATCCCTGGTCCCAATGGGGTGACCTACCGCGAGGCGTTCGAGCGCTCGCCGGAAGGTGCCCGCCTTGCTGATCGAGTTCGTTTCACTGGCCTCGTAAGTGACGAGGAGCTGTGGCAGCATTATGCCGACTGTGACCTCTTCGTCGCGCCGTCGCGCTACGAGTCGTTTGGGCTCATTCTCATCGAGGCGATGATGTTCGGTAAACCGATCGTTGCCTCCGACATTGGCGGTATGAGTCGAGTACTTGAACCGAAGGGAAACGGTCTACTAGTTCCACCTGGAGACAGGGCAAGCCTTCGTCAAGCAATTGCTCGTCTGGTTACGGATGAACGACTTCGAGTCCGATTCGGCATGCGCTCTCGCCAGCTTTACGAGGAGCGATACTCAGCCGATCAAATGATCGAGGGAGCGCTATCCCTCTATCGTCGTTTGGGAGTTACCAAATCAGGGAGGACTTCAACGACTACCGACTCCAATTCACGATCCTCCATCTCGACACAGTCATCTTTCGCAGGCAACTGCACACAGCAAGGGAATGAACAGATGTCACCAATTGGCTTGTTGAAGCGACGAGCTCGTATGGCTGATGTACAGCCGAAAGGTGTCTGGAATACAGCCGATGTGGCGGGTGGAATTTCGATCCCAGATCACACTATTAGAACCTATATCGAGCAGTCTGAGGTCCGCAGATACCTGAGCCGTGTTGCAGCTGAGATAGAACTTCGGGACGGATGCGATGTGGGGGCTGGCTATGGCCGCCTGGTGCCTGTGCTGGGGGAGTCTTGCGTTCGGGTCGTTGCCTTCGAGCGGGAACCTGAGCTAGTCGCAATTGGCCGCAACCTGCTGCCATCGGTGGAATGGCATCAGGTGGAGCGCTTGGACAATCTTCCAGTCCCTGCTCAGAGCTTCGACTTCGTAATGACATTCACTGTCCTCCAGCATCTGACCGATGAGTTCGCTGAACGGGTGGTAACCGAACTCAAGCGAATCGTGCGTCGACCTGGCTTCGTCCTGCTCTGCGAGGAATCGGATCCGGCGCATCGGTGGGGTCCTGTTGGGGATGTAAACAGCATCTTTACGATCGGCCGGAGCGTCGATCAGTATGCTGCGCTGCTCGCACCGCTTGAACTCGTGGCGAGTTCGGTACGTCAGGTTGAGCCAACGCATCCTCGGACGCTACTCGGTGAACTTCAAGGTCACTATATGTTGTTCAAGAACAAGTAGATTGGAGTATGGCATTGAAATCGAGCTGGCCCGCGGGCGCTGGTCACCACCAGGGCCACCAGCGCCGGCTTCCTTCGGCTCCTGGAGGGGGTATTGGCCGCCTACCCCAGCCGGCCATCGCCCTCCTTACGCGACCACGTGGCCATCCACCGCTCCCGCTCACCCGCTGGCTGGGAGAGCACCCAGGTCCGGCTCATCTTCGGCCTTCGCTACTGTCCTTACCACAACCCGGTGGAGCGGATCTGGGGGGCGATGAGGGGGTGAGGAGCAGCTATTGTGGTGCCTCGCCGTTCCGGTCACCTCGGTTGCCCGAGGGATGCGCGCAGACGTTATGGGATGTGGCTTAGTGGTAGGAGATCCTATTGTTCAATAGCGATGTCAGCGGTGCTCGCTCCGCTCATCGTGGACTCGACGCCTATGCACGACCTTGCACGAGTGACGGAGATGCTATCCATGGCGCGCAGGTTCATTCCACCGGCAGTTCGAGGCTTGGCTCATTGTGTGGCAGCTCGACTAGTGCACCCGCAGGAGCGATCGGAAGCCCGGAGCGGCTGGCGCGTGCTTGTTTGTTTTGAAGGCCGACGGGGGCTGAGGGATACATCTTGGTTGGGGCTGCTAGCAGCAGCAGCGATCTTTGCCATAGTCGCGCTTCTCCTGTTTTCCAAAGCCTGGCTGCGCCCAACAACAACGCTTGCCGCGGGTAGTGACAATGCGGCTTTTACGTGGTATTTGGCGTGGGATTGGTATGCTGTGACGCATTGGCAGAGCCCGCTGACGACGGATCGAATAGCATATCCGTCTGGTGCCAACATGATGTGGAACAATTCCATGTTAGCAGCAGGCATTGTGTTCGGCCCGGTTACAGCAGTATTTGGTCCTGCGGTCACGTTCTTAGTGATCGAGACGTTTGCACTCATCATGTGCGGGTTCACGACCTTTGTGCTTGCGCGTTTTTGGGGGGCTGGCTGGCTTGCTGCTGCAACAGCGGGGTTGTTTTTCGAGATCAGCCCTTTTGCCTATATTCATGCTTACGATGCTCACATCAACTTAACGCTGGGCGCTGGCTTGCTGCCTTTGTTGGTGTTGCAGGTAAGCCGCTTAGTTCAAGGTGTCGGCCGGTGGATACCTACGGCTCTTAGTCTGGCCGCTTGTCTTGTCGTGGAGTTCTTCACTTCAGAGGAATTCATCGCCGATGCTGCGTTGGTATTTGCAATTGGGCTGCTTTTGGCTACACTCGTGTTTCACGAATATGTAGGAAAAAAATGGCGTCCATTCGTGCGTGGATCGGTGCTCTCTGTGATTGTTTTCGCAGCGACAGTAGCAGTTCCGTTGTGGGTGCAATTGGTGGGGCCTAACCAGCTAGTGGGGCGGGATATACAAGCAGATTTTGGGGGCGCATCGAGATACTCTTTGGACCTTGCAAATCTGGTGGTCCCTACCTGGCTAGAACGGTTAGCGCCGCAAGCGCTAGTGCGCATATCGTCAAATTTCGTCGGTACGCCAGCTGAGCAAGTGGGCTATCTGGGGCTACCGCTGGTGGGCACGTTAATCGCTAGCGGTGTTGTGTTTTGGAAAGATAAATGGGTGCGGTGGATACTGTTGACGACAGTGACTGTGACGGCGTTGGCTATGGGGCCGTGGCTGTACGTTGATGGTTCAATAGTTGCTGGGCCATTGCCGATGAGCATCATTGAGAGGGCACCTTTATTGGAGAATGTGATACCGGTGCGGTTGATGGTTTTTGTCTTCTTGGCGGCTGCACTTATGTTGGGGAGAGTAGTCGACAATGCTCTTAAGAGATTAGCGGAAGGATCGTTGATCAAAGGAATGGCGGGATTCGTGGCGTCGGCTGCGTGTATGCTGACGGTGATTCCCATAAGTAGGGTTCCGGCGACGACGGAGCTAGTACCCTCCTACTTGCTTCGGGATGTGCCAGAGAACGCGGTAGTGGCGATATTTCCGTTTCCAACCCCTGCATTTGCCACACCTGAGTACTGGAGCGCTGCGAGTGGAGTGCGTTTCAAGATGCTGGGGGGCTATGTGATAGTGCCTGACCCGGAGCGTGCAAATAGGGCCTTATTTGGTCCGCGATCGGTTTCGCAGGAGTACTGGAACGCGGTCGTTGCAAGCGCGAAGACGGGCACGGCCGTAGATAGTAGCCTTGTGCGCCGCGAAAGAGAGGAGTTGCGAGCACTAGACGTTGATTACGTGGTCCTAGGGGAGGTGAATTCTGGGATCGAGCCGGAAGCTGAGCGGGAGATCACGCGCCTGCTAAGGGTTCCAGGTCGGTATGAGGGCGGTGTGTGGGTCTGGAAGATCAGCAGGGGTGCGAGCGGTAGCGCGTGAGAGAGATGTGACGTGATCGGTTGTGCTTCAGGAGAGCTGTAGTAGCGAGACTCATAGTGTTCGGCGCTAGCCGCATCAAGCGAGGACTACGCCGTAAAGCCACGAGTAGCGCCGAGTACCGTCCTAGAATCCGGCATCGACGAGCTACTTAGTGGTCCGCGGCAGAAGTCCGTGAAGGGTCGCCGGGGACGGGACATGGTGGAAGCCGGTCACGAGCGCCTCCACTGGGAATTGCGTGGCCGGGATGGCGAAGCAGAAGGCGCGCCCGCCGACGATACGACCCGGGCCCTGGGTTCGCCGCTCCGGGCACGGGGGACCGTCGTCCCAACGCCAGTCCTGCTTCTCGGAGGCCGAGATCGATCAGGTCCGCTGGCTCGGTCAGAGTCCTCTGTGGGAAGTGGCGCTGCCGCTAGGCCGAGCAGGGCTTCAGCCTGGCCGACGCCAAACGACCCGGCCGTCTGCTTTCCCGACGGGGCGCGGGCGCCGGTGACTGCCAGCGCCGGCGAGCGGCCCGCCCAGCAGGGCTGGCTCTGAGCCGTCACTTTGCCTCCAGCATCTGGCAGTTGGCGACGGAGCAGGAGGTACGGATCAGCCTGCCCACGGTCCAGCGGATGCCGGCTCCGGACCACCTGAAGACCTGGCGCTAGGAGTGGATCCACCCCCGTGATCCCTACCTCTGGAGAAGGCCAAGGTGATGCTCGACCTCTACCATGGTTTCTGGGAGGGTCAGCCACTGGGTCCTAAGGACCAGGTGATCTCGGCCGACGAGAAGACCTCGATCCAAGCCCGTCCGTGCCAGGTGGTGCCGGTCGGCCCGGACGGGTCGAGCACGACGACTGGCGGCGCGGAGCCCTCCGATCCCTGGCCGCCCGGGACGTGCGGTGCGGCATCGCCTGGGGCCGCGGTGAGGGCACGACCGGCATCGCCGCCTTCGATCGCCTGGTCGCCCAGGCCGTACGTCGAGAGCCCTATCGTTCGGCCCCTCGGGTGTGCTGAATCCAACGGCTCCTCGCATCGGGGCCACCGCCGCCCAACATCTGTGTCGGCGCGATCCCAACCTGATGCACATCTCGTCCACGCCTCCGGGCTGAACCAGGTGGAGATCTTCCTCTGCATCGTGTCACGCACGGTGCCGATGCCGGCGGTGGCGGGAGATCCGATGGAGCTTGCCCTACCCATCCTCACGTTGGATGCCGGCGACCGACTCGATCCTCGTCCGTTCCGCTGGCGCGACACCGCCAGGGCTTCGAGCGCCGAGGGCGCGAACTGCCCGACTCACCGCCGCATGACTCTCGCGGGCTTCTGCCGCGGACCATTCGGCCAGGGGCTGAGCGACGTCAAGCATCTGTCGAGAGCGGCCGGTTGGGAGCGTGCCTGGTCGTGCAGAAGGCCCTCGAAGACAAGGTGACGCGTTTCCGCAGACGGGCTCAGCAGTAGTAGACGTCCCAGGCCCGAGACTCCGGGAATGGTGAGGCCTCGGCAGGTGCACGCCACCGAGGACGAGCTGGAGTTCCGAGTGCCGCAGCCGGCAACACCGCGGAGGGTTCGTGAGCTGGATCATCCCGGGTACCAAGACGGTGCTCAGAACGCGGCCGTCGGAGAGGCTGACCATCGGCGGCTAAGATGTCGGCAGTCGGACCGTGACCTCGAGAGCCTCATCGCGGAGGCGGGCCTAGGCAAAGTCTCCAAGAGCGAGGCGAGCCCGGATCTGTCGGGAGCTGCGAGTATGGTTACCGTCCAGGGACGTGGTGGACGAGGGGAGGGTGGAGCAGCCCGCCGAGACGGCGATGGCCGCCGGGTCATCCTTCGGAGATCCAACCAACGAAGGAGGGACGGCGGCCATGCCCAGGATGGACCTCCGGCACCTGGTCCGTGAAGACCTCGAGGCCCACCCCGGCCGGCTCCGCGGCCTGCTGCAGGGTGCGGTCGGGCTGCTGATGGAGGCCGAGGTCAGCGCCCGCTGCGGGGCCGGTGACGGCGAGCACGGCCCGGAGCAGGAGGGGCCGTGACGGCGACCGGCTCCGGGAGTGGGACCCCCGGGCGGGTGGAGCTGGCCATCCCGCGCCTGCGCCAGGGCTCGTCCTTCCCGCACCCCTGGAGCCCCGCCGGTGAGCGGGCGATGGTGCCGGTGGTCGCCCGGGCCGACATGGCCGGGGTGAGTACCCATCGGGTGGAGGAGCTGGTGCCGAGCCTGGGCATCGAGGGGATCGGCCCCTCTCTGGTCTCGGCGATGGCCAAGGAGCCGGACCAGCCGATGGAGGACTTCTGCTCCCGGCCGCTGGACGCCGCCCCTACCCGACGGGTGGATCGACGCCCTGGCGCAGCGCCGTCGGGTGGGCGGTCGGGTGGGTGGTCGCCGCCGTCGCCACCGGGGACCGACGGGCACCGCGAGATCCTGGGCCTGGACGTGGGGGCTCCCCATCGAGACGAGTTTCGATGGGGTCCCCTTCACCACACCGAGGATGGGGCCAGCTCGACCGCTTCCGGCGCGGGCCGGTGGCCCGGGCAGTGGGGTCGGGTTGGTCATCGGCGAGGATCACCTGGGGCTCGAGCGGGCGATCGCGACGGTCCTGCCTCATGCCAGCTGGCAGCGCCGCCGGGTGCACCTCCTGCGCAACCTCCTCACCCGGGTGCCCAGGGGGGTCCCCACGCAGGGGCTCCCCATCGAGGGGTCCCCATCGGAGCGAGCTCCGATGGGGTGCCCCGGGACGCGTCCGATGGGGTTCCCGAGCTGGCCTCGTGGGTCCCCCAAGTCGGTCCAGACCATGGACCCTGGTCCGCTCGATCTTCGATCAGGCCAGCGCCGAGGCGGTGCGGATCCGGCACGAGCGCGTCGTGGGGCAGCCCGAGGAGCGCTCCTGGGATGCGGCCCGGCTCCTCGACGAGCCGGGCCCGACCTGCTCGCTGCCACCCCCCATGAGACACCCTACGTCAACCCCCGGATTCGTTCGGCGGTTGACCAGCCTTCAGGTCGTCTTGCCGAGCGCCCGCTTGGGTTGGCGACGTGGACGGTCTCGCCGTCGGGGATGTCACGGCGCAGGCGGTTGGCGGGGGCGCGCAGGGCGGCCTGGTGACCCTTTCCACGGGCACGCTGGGCGTCGGAGAACTCACGCCTCCAGGTCGAGCGGCTGATCGGGCAGAAGGCCCACAGCTGGCCGGCGTTGGCCAGGTGGCGGTTGCCGGCCAGACGGTGGGCGACCGCCAGCTCGCGCCTCCCGGAGTAGCGGGTAAGAGGAGCCTTGCGGGCGTCACAGTGCTACGAGTTCGGTGGCTCGAACAGCTCGAGGTGGTCGCCGATCTCACTTCCTGGCGGCGAGGCGGTCCCCGAGCCCGGGAACGCTGAGGTCGACCTCACCGCCAGGGGCGTGCAGTACCTCACCATTCGCTACACCAAGCGCCTGGCCGAGGCCAGCGCTATGCGCTCGATTGGCTCTCGCGGCGGCAGCTACGACAATGCCCTGGCGGAGACGGTGATGGGTCTCGACAAAGTCGAGCTCATCCACCGGCGCGGACCCTGGACCAGGCCGAGCTGGCCACCGCCGAGTGGGTGGACTGGTGGAATCAGCGCCGGCTCCACGGCGCCACCGAGCGTCTGCCGCCGACCAAGTACCAGTGCCGGTTCTGGAAGCAGACGAAGGCCCAGGTTGCCTGACCCTGCTCTGCACCTCCAGCGAGACGGCTTGGGGGTGAGCCGGCCAGCGCCGACGCGGCTCTTCGATGTCGCCGTTCTGGCGTTCTACGTGTCACTGTCACCGCTGCGCAGCGGCACCAGCCCAAAGGCTCTACGCTTCCTCTACCATCGTCAGCGTGAGGCTACCGCTGTCGCGCGAATTCAGGCCGCCGAGTCTTCAGAAGGGTCGAGCAGTTCCCTTTCCCGTTGCCGGTGACGAAAGGGGTGTCCTTAATCTTCATGCTCCCTTTCTCGGAATGAGGGGGGTGGGCTCAGCGCTGTTGTGTTCGCTCAGTCAGGCCTGTCATACTGCTCAGAGCTATAGGTAGATTAGGCATTGACATCAAGAAACGTTAGTGGATAGTAGCATTATCCCACAATGTTATTGTGGGTCTGATGGATAATTTTGAGGCAGTCAGGAGACTTATCCGAAAGAAGGGTATGCTTGAACGTCTTCAGCGTCCTTGATGGGTTAGTATCTTAGTGAAGCGTGGCACGATGTTCCTGTCGCTAAGAACACTTCTTGCTTACCGGGGTTTGATCTACAACCTGGCGGTACGAGATCTGCGCTTGAAGTACAAGCGCTCCACCATCGGCGTCGCCTGGTCGTTGCTCAACCCGCTGTTGATGATGGTGATCTACACCATCATCTTCAGCGTGTTCCTGCGTACGGTGGTCACCCCCGGCCGCCCGTACTG
>JAJPHE010000138.1 GCA_021325435.1 Actinomycetota bacterium
CGCCGCCTTCGACGCAACCTTGGTCGAGGCCACCTTGGTCGAGGCCGCCTTGGCCGGCGAGCGACGGCTGCTGGCCGCCGGGGCCGCGCCGGTCAGCTGGTCGATGCGGTCCAGGATGGTGGAGCGGCTCTTGCCGGCCTTCTCGGCTTGGCGCACCTCTTCCAGCTCGTCGGGGTCGAGCTCTGCCAGGAGCGGGACGATCTCGCTCACCCGCAGATCGTCGTAGTCGGCGATCGGGAAGAGCTCGGGCCCTCCCAGCTCCTCCTCTTCTTCCTCTTCGACCTCGTGGGGCACCCGGGTCAGGACCCGGATCGACTCGGTCGGCTCCTCCTCGGCCACCGTCGCCCGGCCGCCCACCACCGACGTGGCGGGGGCGGCGGCCTGGGAGACGCCGGCGAAGGTGCCCCCCGAAGCCGCCGGCACCGCTCCGGGCGAGGCGGGGAGGGTGACGACCCGGCCGACCTCGCGCCGGCTGATGCGCGAGAAGGCGATCAGCACGGCGGCGGCGAGAACGCTGCAGCCGATCGAGATGTAGATGGGCAGCAGCGAGTCCTGGATGAAGCCGATGATCAGGGACACCGCGCCCACCAGCACGAGAGCGATCGTCAGTAGCAGCAGCACGGGGGGCAACTCCCAGGTCCGGTCCGGAGCAGGACCCCGGCATACTAAACGCGGGCATTGGCCCGGTAACGACTCCGGGACCGGTCGGCCCCCGTCAGCGCAGGATCAGGCTGTCGATCAGGTAGAGCCCGGCCAGCACCACGATGGGCGACAGGTCGAGACCCATGCCACCCAGCGACACCGGGGGCAGGGCCCGGCGGACCGGGCCCAGGACGGGCTCGGTGACGGTGCGCAGGAAGTTCACCACCGGCACCAGGGCGGATCCGGGCGCGATCGGGAAGTAGCTGAGGATGATGCGGGCGAAGATGATGAGGACGTAGAGCTGCAGCAGCAGATGCAGGATGTGCACAGGCGCGTCAGGCCCGGTAGAGGCCGCGCTCCTGAAGTCTCCGTTTCTCCTCCGCCGACACCTCGACGTTGGATGGGGTGAGCAGGAAGACCTGCTCGGCGACCTTGTCCATCGATCCACCCAGGGCGTAGGTGGCGCCGCTGCAGAAGTCGATCATGCGTCGGCCCAGCTCGCGGTCGGCGGCCTGCAGGTTGACGATCACCGGCTGGCTCGCCTTGAGGCGGTCGCCGATCTCCTGCGCGTCGGAGAAGAGCCCGGGGGCGACCACGTGCACCTTGGCCGTCTGCACCGGGGTGATGGGCCGCACCACCGCCGGGCGGGGCTGGGTGCCCACTGCCTGGGTGACGGCGGGGTCGTCACGGTGGAGGGTGCGGATGCTCCCTGTGGACACCTCGTCAGGCTGGGCGTAGGCGCGCTGTTGCACCGGGCGCGCCGGCGGTGCCGGCTCCTCGTAGTGCTCGTATTCGTCGTAGTCGTCGTCGACCAGGCCGAGGTAGACCATCGCCCTGCGGACAAACGAAGGCATCTTTCCAGCTCCCTCCTTTCGGGAGCCTATCGTTCCAGGGATCACCCCCCCGGGCGCGG
This sequence comes from Actinomycetota bacterium, assembly GCA_021325435.1. Classification (GTDB taxonomy): domain Bacteria; phylum Actinomycetota; class Acidimicrobiia; order Acidimicrobiales; family JAJPHE01; genus JAJPHE01. Next base: position 1,556 of record JAJPHE010000138.1, read on the forward strand.
ACCGAACAACGCCCGGCCCAGCCTGACCATGGTGGCCCCCTCGGCCACAGCCACCTCGAGGTCGTCGGTCATCCCCATCGAGACCTCTTCCAACCCCAGACGGCGGGCCTCCCCGGCCAGCCACCGAAAGCCCTCACGGGAGTTGTCGGGGGGCCCGGGGACACCGACCGCCATGAGGCCGTCGACCCGGTTCCCGGCCAGCCGCAGCCCGGTCACCAGGTCCTCGACCTCCCCGGGCGGGCAGCCGCCGCGCTCGGGCCCGCCGGCCAGCCTCACCTCGACCAGCATGGCGGCCGCCGGCGCCGCCCGGGTGATCGCCGCTGCTTCCTCCCGCCGATCCACCGACTGCCACAGGTGCACCACCGGGGCCAACGAGCGGACCTTGTTGCGCTGCACCGCCCCAAGGAAGTGCCAGCGGGGCCCGCTCACCTCTGCCGCTTTGGCCAGCAACTCCTGGGCGTAGTTCTCGCCGATGTCGGCGACGCCTGCCCCCAGGGCGGCGGCCACCGCCTCGGCCGGCTGGCCTTTGGTGACCGCCACGATCCGGACCTCGGCCGGATCCCGCCCGGCCGACGCGATCCGGCCCCGGGCCGCGTCCAGGGCGGCGCCCACCGTCTCGGGGGTGATCAAGGCCTCCAGACCGCCATGGCCTGACGCTCGGTCTCGGCCCGGGCCCGGTGCGAGTAGTGCTCGGCCGAGCAGGAGGTACACACCCCCGCGTCAGAGTGGAGGCGGGCGCCGGCCGCCTCCACTGATGCGGCCACCGCCCGCGGCAGGTCCAGGGCCGCCCGGCCGCTGGCGGTGTCGGCCCGGACCTCGTCGCCGAGGCGGGCCGCCACCATGTCGAGGTCGGTGGGCGAGAACTCGTAGCACTCCGGCCGAATGCACGGCCCGAGGGCGGCGACGATGTCGGCGGCCCCCAGGGTGCGCATGGCGTCGACCGCCGCCTCGAGCACGCCGGCGGCGAGCCCCCGCCATCCGGCGTGCACGGCGGCGAACACGCCATCCGGGCTGGCCAGGGCGACCGGCGCGCAGTCGGCGGTGAACACGGCGAGGGCGGCGTCCGGCCTGGCCGTCACCAGGGCGTCGCCGTCGGCGCCCCTCGGCTCACCCGCCTGGGTGACCACCACGCAGCCGGCGCCGTGCACCTGACGCAGGTAGCTCCAGGGCCGGTCGACCACGGCCCGGCGGCGGTCGTCGACGCCGGCGCCGGCGGTCAGGCCCAGGTCCCCCTGGGAGCGCCCGGTCCACAGCGCCTCGACGCCTCCGGGGAGGGCGGTCCGTCGGGGCGGCGTCAAGCTCCTACTTGAGGAACGAAGGGACGTCGAAGTCGTCGTCGCCGAGGTCGATGTCCGCCTCGGGCAGCGGAGCCGGCTGGCGCTCGCCCAGCCCCAGCCCGCCTCGCCGGTCGTCGGGGCGTTCGCCCTCCCAGCGCTCGAACCCGGCGGCGATGACGGTCACTCGGACCTCGTCGCCCATGCCGTCGTCGATGACGCTGCCGAAGATGATGTTGGCGTCGGGGTGGGCGACGCCGTGGATGATCTCGGCCGCCTCGTTGACCTCGAACAGCCCGAGGTCGCTGCCACCGGCGATGTTGAGCAGGATCCCCCGGGCCCCCTCGATCGAGGCTTCGAGCAGCGGGCTGGTGATGGCGGCCCGGGCCGCGTTGACCGCCCGGCCCTCGCCGGAGGCGGTGCCGATGCCCATGATGGCGGTGCCGGCGTTGCTCATGATCATCTTCACGTCGGCGAAGTCGGTGTTGATCAGGCCGGGCGTGGTGATCAGGTCGGTGATGCCCTGCACGCCCTGCAGGAGGACCTCGTCGGCCATCTTGAAGGCGTTGACCATCGACGTCTTGTCGTTGGAGACCGTCAGCAGCCGGTCGTTGGGGATGATGATGAGGGTGTCGACCTTCTCCTTCAGCCGCTGGATGCCCGAGTCGGCCTGAACGGCCCGGCGACGACCCTCGAAGGAGAACGGGCGGGTCACCACCCCGATCGTCAGGGCGCCCAGGCTCTTGGCGATCTCGGCGACGACCGGAGCGCCGCCGGTGCCGGTGCCGCCGCCCTTGCCGGCGGTGATGAAGACCATGTCGGCGCCCTTGAGCACCTCTTCGATCTCGTCGCGATGCTCCTCGGCCGCCTGACGTCCGACCTCGGGGTCGGAGCCGGCGCCGAGCCCCCGGGTGAGCTGACGGCCGATGTCGAGCTTCACGTCGGCGTCGCTCATCAGGAGGGCCTGGGCGTCGGTGTTGATCGCGATGAACTCCACACCCTTCAGGCCGGCGTCGATCATCCGGTTGACGGCGTTCACACCCCCGCCGCCGATGCCGACCACTTTGATGACTGCGATGTAGTTCTGCGAGGAGCTCGCCATGGGTTTTGAGGCCTCCCGTGGGATTCGTCTGCCCGTCGCCGCCGGGCCCCGGCCGGGCCACCCCCTCCACCGGAAGCAGCCTCAACCTCAACCTGAGGTCTAGAGTTATGTCAACCTCAGCCGATGGGTGACACCGTAAGGCCTGGCCCCCTCGGAGGTCAAGCTTCCGGTTTTTCCGGCGCGCCTATCGACGGGTGAGGGCGGGCTGGTCGGGCACCCGCAGGTCGATGGTCTGCACACCGGTCATGTCGACCGAGGCGAGCACCGTCGACAGCGCGGTCATCTTGGCCGCCACGTCCACCGGCGGGCCGAGGTCGACCACCGCGCCCGAGCCCAGCGTCATGCTCACCCCCCCGGCGGGGGTGGGGCCGACGGCCACCACCTGGGCCCGCAACGGCGAAGGGAGGGCGGCGATCACCGACAGCGACCCGATGGCCTGGCGGGGCAGGCTCGAGCCGGGGGCGCCGGCGGCGGGCATCCCCCCCAGGTCGACCAGTCCGGGCACGGGCGCCACGCTGATGTCGAGGACCCTTCCGGACGCGTCGACCTCGGCCCAGTGCAGGGCAGCGTTCTCGAGTTGGGCCACGGGCGTGCGGGCGGTGACGTCGATCGTCACGGTGGAGGGCCACGACCGCCGGACCGTCACCGTGTCCACCCACGGCAGGCGTAGGGCCAGGGCGGCGGTGGCCGCCGGGTCGACGTCGATGAGGGGCCGGTGGGCGATCGAGGCGAGGGCGGAGGAGACGGCCCGGGCTCGGGCCGGGCTCACCCCGTCGACCCGGACGGCCGACACCGAGAGCCAGGGCGAGTGCAGCACCAGGGCGGTGAGGGCGGCGGTCCCGAAGACGGCTACGAAGCCGACCAGGATGCGCAACCGTTGACGACCCTGGTGGCGGGCTACGGCGATGCGGCGCTGGCGGATCCGCGGGTCCATGGGCCGGGGCGGGGGACGGGGCGGGGCGGCTGGGCCGCGGGGCGGGGCGATGCTCACCGGTCAGTCTCCTCGGGGAAGCCGACCAGCTTCACCTCGGGGCGCAGGCGGATGCCGGTCTTCGACTCGACCGCGTCGGCGACTATTTCCATCAGCTTCCTCACGTCGTCGGCCGACCCCTCCGGGTCGGCCTGGATGAAGTTGGCGTGCTTGGGCGACACCTGGGCCGCGCCGTGGCGGCGGCCCTTGAGGCCGGCCATGTCCACCAGTCGGCCGGCGGAGTCTCCGGGCGGATTGGTGAACACCGAGCCGGCGTTCTGCCCGCCGGGCTGGTTGGCCCGCCTCCACCGGACGATCTCGGAGATGAGCTCCTCGGAGCGGGCCCGGTCGCCTGCGGCCAGCTCGAAGTCGGCTCGGACCACGACGTGGTGGGCGGCGACGCTCGAGGTCCGGTAGCCGTAGCGGAGGTCCTCGAGGACCCGGTCGCCGTCGTCGCCCCCCTGCAGGTCGACGAACCGCCAGGCCGACAGGCAGGCCGCCATGTCCGAGCCGTGGCCCCCGGCGTTCATCCGCACCGCCCCGCCGACTGATCCCGGCACCCCGACCGCCCACTCGAGGCCGGTGAGCCCGGCAGCCGCCGTCTGGCGGGCGAGGACGGGCAGGCCGGCGGCGGCGCCGGCGGCCACGTGCTTTCCGTCGATGCGGATGTCGGCGAAGGCCTTGCCCAGCGTGACCACCAGGCCGGGGAACCCGGCGTCGGAGACCAGGAGGTTGGAGCCCTTGCCAACCACCAGCACGGCCAGGCCGGTCGACCCGACCGCCCGGGCGGCTAGGCGCAGGTCGTCCTCGCTTTGCGCCTCGAGGAACAGGGCGGCGGCCCCGCCCACCCGGTAGGTGGTCAGCGGGCCGAGGGGCACCTGCCGGCGGGCCCGGTCGCCGAGGACGGCGGCCGCCTCGTCGACCGCCTGGGCCAGGGTCACCGGGGCGATCCCATCAGCTCGTCGGGCAGGGAGGTGAGGTCGCCGGCGCCGAGGGTGAGGCACAGGTCACCCGGGCGCAGCTCGGCCCGCAGCCACTGGACGAGCTCGGGGCGGGTGGGGAGGTACACGACCGGCTTGCCGGGCTCCGCTCCGGCCACGGCGTCGGCGACCAGCTTGCCGGACACCCCGGGGCGGGGGGCCTCGCCCGAGCCGTAGACGTCGGTGACGACCACCACGTCGGCCGCCGAGAAGGCCCCGGCGAAATCGGGCCACAGGGCGGCCGTGCGCGAGTAGCGGTGCGGCTGGAACACGCACACCACCCGATTCCAGCCGCCGGCGGCCGCGGTGGCGAGGACCGGTTCGACCTCGCCGGGAAGGTGGGCGTAGTCGTCGACGTAGGTGACGCCGTCGGACTCGCCGCGGAACTGGAAGCGGCGGGCGACCCCCGTGTAGCGGGCCAGGGCCGAGCCGGCGGCGGCCGGGTCCACCCCGAGCAGCAGGGCGGTGACGGCGGCGGCGGCGGCGTTGCGGGCGTTGTGCACCCCCGGCACGGCCAGCCTGATCTCGAGGACGGACTCTCCGGCGTGCTCCAACCGGAAGGAGGTGCCGCCCCGGCCCCCCTCCAGGCCGGTCATGCGGTAGTCCGCCCCGGCGGAGGTGCCGTAGGTGACGGCCCCCGCCGCCCGCCCCACCTCGGCGGCCCGTGGGTCGTCGGCGCAGGCCACCTTGGCCCCGGGCTTGTCCTGCAGAAAGCGGTGGAAGGCGTCGACCAGGGCCTCGAACGACCCGTAGTGCTCGAGATGGTCCGGCTCGACGCTGGTGACCACCCCCGCTTCCGCGGGCAGCAGGAGGAAGGTGCCGTCACTCTCGTCGGCTTCGACGACCATCCACTCGCCGTCGCTCCAGGCCGCCCCCGACCCGATCTCGTTCAGCTCGCCCCCGATGATGAACGACGGCCGCCACCCCGCCTCGATCAGACAGAGAGTCAGCATCGACGACGTCGTGGTCTTGCCGTGGGTGCCGGCCACCGCCACTCCCCGCCGGGTGGCGACGATGGCCGCCAGGATGTCGGCCCGGCTGAGAACCGGGACGCCGACCTCGCCGGCGCGAACCACCTCCGGGTTCGACGGGGGGATGGCGGTCGACACCGCCACCATCTCCGCCTCCCCCACGTGGGCCGGATCGTGGCCGATGGCGACCCGCACGCCCCGGGCCCGCAGCGCCTCGGTGCCGAGCGACGCCTTGAGGTCGCTGCCGCTCACCTGATGGCCCATGGCGGCCAGGACGGTGGCGATGGCGCTCATACCGGCGCCACCGACGCCGACCACGTGGATGCGCCGGCGGGCCGACAGGTCCGGATGGCTCACCGGCGGGCCCCGTGCCGCTCGACCAGGTCAGCCACCCGCCCGGCGGCGCCGGGTCCGCCGACCCGGCGGGCGGCCTCGCCCATGTTCTCCAGCCGCCCCGGGTCGGCGAGGAGCGGCTCGATGATGGCGGCCAGCCGGTCGGCGCTGCACTCGGCGTCGGGGACGAGCACGGCTGCCCCCTGCCGCTCCAGGGCCCGGCCGTTGGCGGTCTGATGGTCACCCGGTGCGATCGGCAGCGGAACTAGGACCGAGGCCACCCCCACGGCGGCCAGCTCGGCCACGGTGGTGCCACCGGCCCGCCCCAGGAACAGGTCGGCCGCCTCCAGCACCAGGGGCATGCGGTCCTCGTACTCGACCGCCCGGTAGAACAGCCCCGGCGGGGACGGTAGGGCGGCCGATATCTCCGGCCAGTCTCGGCTTCCGACGGCGTGGTGGACGGAGAGATCGAGCCGCGACGCCCAACGCTCGACCAGACCAAGGGTGGCCCGGTTCACGCTGCGGGCTCCGAGCGAGCCGCTCATGACGGCCAGGACCAGCCGGTCCTCGGGAAGGTCCAGCTCGGCTCGGGCCTTTCGACGGCCCTCCGCCGAGCGGTCGGCGCCGGCGATCTCGGGCCGCACCGGGTTTCCGGTCACCACCTCGCGGGGCAGGCCGGTGCCCGGGAAGGCCACCGCCGACGCCCGGGCGAACCGGGCCACCAGCCGGTTGGCCGACCCGGCCCGGGCGTTCTGCTCGGTGACCACCAGCGGGATGCGCAACACGACAGCGGCCAGGGCGCACGGGAGGCTGGCGTATCCGCCGACGGAAAGGACCACCGAGGGGCGGCGGCTGGCCAGCAGGACGATGGCCCGGGCGGCGGCCAGGGCCAACCCGGCGGCGGACACCAGGCTGGTGAGGCTGAGCCGTCGGGGGATCCCCCGCCCGGGCAGGAGGACCAGCGGGTAGCCCGCCTCGGGCACCAGGCGGGCCTCGAGCCCACGGCGCGACCCGACGAACAGCAGCGAGGAGGGCGGGTGGCCCCGCTCCACCAGCTCGGACGCCACCGCCAGGGCCGGTTGGATGTGGCCGCCGGTGCCACCGCCGGCGATCACGGCGAAGGGCCGGCTCAACCGAGCCTCAAAGGTCGGCGGCCGCCGCCCGGCTCCCCTGGGCGGCGACGTTGAGGAGGATGCCGATGGCGCCCATGATGATGACGAGAGAGGAGCCTCCGAACGAGATCAGGGGCAGGGGCACTCCCGTGACCGGCAGGACGCCGATGACCGCGCCAATGTTGAGCACCGCCTGGGCGACGATCCAGATGGTGACGCCGGTGGCGAGGATCGACCCGAAGCGGTCGGGCGCCCGTGACGCCGCTCGCACCCCGAGCAGGGCGAAGCCGACGAAGAGGCTCACGACCAGCACGCTGCCGAGCAGGCCCAGCTCCTCTCCGATGATGGCGAAGATGAAGTCGGTGTGGGCGTTGGGAAGGAAGCCCCACTTGGCCCGGCTGGCCCCCAACCCGACCCCGGCGAGGCCGCCCGAGCCCAGTCCCACGAGGGACTGCACCACCTGGTACCCGGAGGTGGTGCGGTCGGCCCACGGATGCATGAACGACAGGAGGCGGGCTTTGCGGTAGGGCTCGGCCATGCCCAGGAGGAAGGCGGCGCCGGCCGCTCCCAGACCGAGCTTGGCCATCGTCGCCCCCCGCACACCCGAGGCGAACAGGACCCCGAAGACGATGGCCGAGATCACCAGCGCCGTGCCCATGTCGGGCTGCTTCATCACCAGCGCCACCACCAGGCCGAACACGATCATCACCGGCTTGAGCACGCTGCCCGCCTCACCGGTGCGGTCCATGCGGCGCGACACCACGTCGGCCAGGTAGATGACCAGGCCCAGCTTGGCCAGCTCCGAGGGCTGCACCCGCAGGGATCCGAATCCGAGCCAGCGGCTGGAGCCGCCGACGGTCACTCCGATGTGGGGGACCAGCACGGCGAACAGGAGCAGGAAGGTGACGACCAAGCCGGGCACGGCGAGGGCGCGCCATCGGTGATAGTCGACCCGGATGGTGGCGGCCATCACCGCCGCGCCCACCGCCACCCACATCAGCTGTTTCTCGAAGAAGACCCACGACGACCCGTACTGGGCCAGCGCCTCGACCGACGAGGCCGACAGGACCATCACCAGGCCGATGACCACGAGCGCCAGGCTGAGGCAGAGCAGCAGCACGAAGCCGGGCGGCCTCCGCTCGGGCTGGACGGGGATGCGGGCGACGGCCACGCTCAGCTCGTCTCCTCGGCGAGACCACGCACCTGGCGGACGAAGTCGTACCCCCGCTCGGCGTAGGAGCGGTACCAGTCGAACGAGGCGCACCCGGGTGAGAGGAGAACCACGTCCCCGGGTCGGGCTTCGGAGGCGGCCATCCTGACCGCCTCGGCCATCGAGCCGGCCCGGCGCACCGGCACCGCCGGGGCCAGCGCCGCTTCCACCTCGGCCGCCGACTCGCCGATGGCGACCGCCGCCCGCAGGTGGTCGGCTCCCCCGCGCAGCACGGAGAGGTCGAGGCCCTTGTTGCGCCCACCGGCGATCAGCACGACGGAGTCGAAGCCGGCCAGGGCGGCGAGGACCGAGGCGGGGGTCGTCGCCTTGGAGTCGTCGTAGAAACGCACACCACCAGACTCGCCCACCAGGGCCACGCGGTGGGGGAGCCCCGCGAAGTCGCGCAGCACGTCGGCGCAGGCCGCGGTGGTGGCGCCGGCCGCCGCCGCCGCCGCCCACGCCGCCAGGGCGTTGTCGACGTCGTGGGGAAGGGCGCGGGCCATGTCGGCCACGGCCATCAAATCGGCGCCTTCCGGGCCCAGGAGACGGCCGCCTTCGACGCGGTAGTCACCGCCGGGCCCGAAGGTGACGAGGCGGGACGCGACCCGCGTGTCGCCCGTGGTGGCCCAGCCCATCACGATGTCGTCGCCCGCGTTGACCACGGCCGTGTCGTCGGCCCGCTGGTTGGCCCAGATGCGGGCCTTCGAGGCGGCGTAGTGGCAGACGTCGGGATGCCAGTCGAGGTGATCCTCGGAGAGGTTGAGCCACACCGCCACCTGGGGACGGAAGGAGCGGGTGAGCGCCAGTTGGAACGAGGAGACCTCGACCACCAGGACGTCGGCCTCGCCTTCGACGGCGTCGATGAGCGGCAGACCGATGTTCCCGGCAGCCACCGTCCGCCGGCCGCTCTCGGCCAGCATGCGGGTGATGAGCGTCACCACGGTGGTCTTGCCGTTGGTACCGGTGACGGCGACCATCGGCACCCGGCACCAGCGGCTGGCCAGCTCCACCTCGCTGACCACCTCGCCCGAGGTCGGGGTGCGGAACACCGGGTGCGAGGCCGGCACGCCCGGGCTGACCACCACCAGATCGGCCGCAGCGACCAGTTCCGCCAGCCTCTCCTCGGCCGGTGCCTCGACCAGCTCGACCCCGGCGTCCTCGGCCCGCCGGCGGACGTCCTCTCCCCCGCGGTCGTCCACGGCCGTCACCGACGCGCCCCGTGCCAGCAGGGCCCGACACACCGAGGCTCCCGTCACGGCGAGCCCAATCACCACGGCCCGCACCTAGTCGACCCTGCCGAAACGGAGGAAGTCGGCGTAGAACGCGCCGAGGGCGATAGCTGTGCACAACCCGGCGAGGATCCAGAAGCGCACGATGACGGTCGTCTCCGGCCAGCCCGCCAGCTCGAAATGGTGGTGCAGGGGGGCCATGCGGAAGACCCGGCGGTGGAACAGGCGGAAGCTCACGACCTGGATCACCACCGACAGGGTGATGATCACGAACAGGCCGCCCAGCACCGGCAGGAGCAGCTGCAGGTTCATCTCCAAGGCCAGGGCGGCGAGGCCGGCGCCGATGGCGAGCGAACCGGTGTCGCCCATGAAGATGCGGGCGGGTGCCGCGTTCCACCACAAGAAGCCGGCGCACGCACCCGCCAGGGCCACCGCCACCAAAGCGAGGTCGAGGCCGTGGTGCACGTGGTAGATCGGGTAGTGGCGGAACTCCCAGTAGCCGATGATCACGAACGTGGAGAACGAGAAGGTGGCGGCGCCGGCGGCCAGCCCGTCGAGCCCGTCCGTGAGGTTCACCGCGTTGGAGGCGCCGACGATCATCAGCACCGCCCACGCCATCCACCCCCATTCGCCGAGGTGGATGCCGGGGTTGTTGTAGCGGGTGAACGAGAGGTTGGTGCTGATACCCGCCCAGTGGAGGCCCAACCAGCCGAAGCCGATGGCCAGCACCAGCTGGGCGATCGACTTGGCCCGCTTGTTGAGACCGAGGCTGCGCTGGCGGCTCACCTTGATCCAGTCGTCGGCCAGACCGATCAGGCCGGCGCCAACCACGGCGAACATGGCGAGCAGGCCGGAACGGGTGGTCACCGCACCGATCCGAAGGTGGCCGGCCAGGTAGCCCACCACCGCCGCGCCCACCAGGGCGATGCCACCCATGGTCGGGGTGCCGGCCTTGGTGACATGGCCCTGGGGTCCGTCCTCGCGAATCTGCTGGCCGATGCCCTCGCGGTGCAGCCACCCGATCAGCACCGGGGTGCCGACCAGGGCCACGAGCAGGGCGGTCCCCCCGGCGACGAGGATGGCGATCAACGGGCGTCCTCCCAGACCTCGACGGCGTGCCGGGCTTCCACCCGGTCGTCGAATGGGTGCACGACCCCGCTGATCTCCTGTCCGGTCTCGTGGCCCTTGCCCGCCACCACCACCACGTCGCCGGGCCGGGCGGCGGTGACGGCGAGCCGGATGGCCTGGCGTCGGTCGGGCTCGACGACCACGTCGGGCCGGCCGGCACCTGCCCTCACCTCGTCGAGGATCGCCAACGGGTCCTCGCTGCGGGGGTTGTCGCTGGTGAGCACGACCAGGTCGGCCAGGCGGGCGGCCACCCCGCCCATCTGCGGCCGCTTCTGGCGGTCGCGGTCGCCGCCGCACCCGAACACCACCACCAGGCGGGCGCCGGGCGTCATACCGCCGCGGGCGGCGCCCAGCACCTCGGCCAGCCCATCCGGGGTGTGGGCGTAGTCGACCAGCACCGTGAAAGGGTCGGTCACGACCGGCTCCATCCGCCCCGGCACCCGGTCAAGGGCGGCGAGGCCGTCGGCCACGACCGGTGCCGGAACCCCGAGGGCCTCGGCGGCGGTGGCGGCGGCCAGGGCGTTGAGCACGTTGAAGCCCCCTCCCAGGCGGACGGTGACCGAAACCCCCCGCCAGCGGAAGCGCGACCCCTGGAGGCCGATTTCGACTTCGGCGGCGTCGGCCATGGAGTAGGGCTGCAGCGGTATCCGCCCCCGCTCGAGCAGCCGCCGGCCCCACTCGTCGTCGGCATTCACGACCCCGAGGGCCGCCCGCCCCGGCTCGAAGATGCGGGCCTTGGCGTCGAAGTACGCCTCCATGGTGCCGTGGTAGTCGAGGTGCTCGTGGCTCAGGTTGGTGAACACCGCCGCCGACAGCCACAACCCGTCGACCCGGTGCTGGTCTATGGCGTGGGAGGACACCTCGAGGGCGGCGGCCCGGCCCCCGGCGTCTCGGTGGGCGGCGAGGATCTCCTGGAGCTCGGGGGCCTCGGGAGTCGTGCGAGCGCCCGACAGGGTCCCCACCGCGCAGGTCGGCCAGCCGTGGGCCTCGAGGATGGAGCGGACCATGTGGGTGACAGTCGTCTTGCCGTTGGTGCCGGTGGTGCCGACGACGGTCAGCTGCCGTGAGGGGTGGCCGAAGAACGCCGAGCTCACCACGGCCATCGCCGGCCGGGCCCCGCCGGGCGCCACCCGGGCCTGGCACACGTCGAGCCCCATGAAGCGCTCGCACAGCAGGGCGGCCGCCCCGCCGGCCACCGCGGCCGGCGCGTGGTCATGGCCGTCGGACCGGGCGCCGGGCAGGCAGCAGAACAGCGCCCCGGGCCTCACCCGGCGGGAGTCGTAGGTGACGGCGCGGACGTCGACGGTGGAAGGGTCCCCGCGGGTCTCCAACACCTCGACTCCGCCGAGCAGTCGGTCGAGTCGCACGTGAGCGGCGCCTCTCAGGGCTTCTTCGGGGAGGGGGTCGTCGGCGGGAGAGTAGTGGGAGGCGGCCGCGAGCCGCCCGGGGCCGGGTCGGTCTGACGGGTGGTGGCGACCGTGGTCGAAGTGGCGGTGCGGGACGGGGTCGCGCTCGAGGAGGGTCTCACCGGCGCCGCGGTCGGGGCGGTCGTCGCCTGCCCCGCCGCCGTCTGGGGTGCGGCCGCCGGCTGGGGAGTGGGCAGGGGGCCGTCGCCGCCGGCCGCCGCGCTCGGGTCGACCGCCGGCACGTCCGGGCCGAGGTTCACCGGCCGGGGCGGGGGGATGCGCATGATGCGCAGGGCGTACTGGGCGATGTCGGAGAACACCGGCGCGGCCACCAAGCCGCCGTAGAACACCGGCGTGGGCTGATCGAGGACGACCATCGCCGTTATCTGGGGGTTCTCGGCCGGAACGAACCCGGCGAAGGTGGCCATGTACGCGCCCGGCTCGTAGCCGGCCCTGCCGGTGGCCGGCTTCTGGGACGTGCCGGTCTTGCCGGCCACGTCGTAGCCGGGGATGGCGGCCGCCTGCCCGGTGCCGTCGCGCACGACGTCTTCGAGCATGGCCGTCATCTGGCGGGCGGTCCGGGCCGAGACCACCCGGTGGCCGGGTCGCCCGGCGGCGGCCTGGACGGACCCGTCGGGGCCGACCCATCCCTTGATCAGCCGAGGCGGGACGAAGACGCCGCCGTTGGCGATGGTGTTGTAGACGTCGAGCATCTGCAGCGGGGTCACGGCGATGCCCTGCCCGATGGGGATGGTGGCGATCGAGGTCCCCGACCACTTGCTGGGGGGGAGCATGAGGCCGGCCGACTCCCCGGGCACCCCGAGCCCGGTGGGAGCGCCGAGACCGAACGCCTTCTGGTAGCGGAAGATGCGCTCGGCGCCGAGCCGCTGGGAGATCTGCAGGGTCCCGACGTTCGACGAGTAGGAGAGGATGTCGGGGACCGACCAGTCCTCGGTGGGGTGGCCCTCGGCGTCGTGGATCACCGACCCGTGGAAGACCGTGCTGTCGGGCACGGTGAACCGGGTGTCGGGCTGGACGACCCCTTCCTGCAGGGCGGCGGACAGCGTCACCGCCTTCATGACCGAGCCGGGCTCGTAGACCTCGGTGGCGGCCAGGTCGGTGGGCGCCGACCCCACCGGCTTGGTCGGGTCACTGGGGGCGACGACGTTGGCGAGGGCGAGGATCTCGCCGGTCTTCGAGTCCATCACCACGGCCGTTCCGCCCTTGGCGTGGGAGGCGGTCACCTGCTTGATGAGGGCCTGCTCCGCCTCGTACTGCAGGGAGCGGTCGATGGTCAGCTGCAGGCTCTGGCCCGGCACGGCCGGGTCACGCTCCTCAGGCGTGCCCGGTATGGCCTGGCCGCCGGCGCCCTCCTGGACCAGCAGCCGCCCCGGCTTGCCGGCGAGGCGCGAGTCGTACTGGTACTCCACCCCCGACAGGCCGTGCCCGTCGTAACCGACCTGCCCCAGGACCGAGGCGGCGAGGTCACCGTCGGGCAGGTAGCGCTTGGGCTCGGACAGGTAGGCGATGCCGGGCAGCTTCAGGGCCTTGACCCGGTTGGCGACGTCGTCCGGAACGGTGTGGGCCAGGTACTCGAACCGGTTGGGGGCCGACAGCTTCTGCTGGAGCACGCCCGGGTCGAGGCCGAGGATCGGGGCCAGCTGACGGGCCTCGGACGCGGGATCGGTGACCAGCCCTGGATCGGCGTAGACCGTGGTGAGGGACACCGACATGGCCAGCACGTCGCCGGAACGGTCGACGATCTGGCCCCGGACGGGGGCGAGGGTGACGGCGTGGAGCCGCTCGGACAGCCCGTAGGCGGCATAGCGAGACGCCTGCAGGCCCTGCACGTCCACCAAGCGGATGACCAGCGCGGCCAGCACGCAGCACATGACGAGCAGGACGGTCGCCATGCGGCGGGGCGGCAGGACCGCTCGCGGCGGCGGCGGCGGGCCGGGCGGGCGCCGGCGGGTCCCCCCAGGTCGGCGAGGAGGGGAGGGCCGCGACGCGGGCGCCCGCCCCGGGGGACGGCCGGGGCGGGCGCGGGGGGAGGTGGTCCTCCCGGACGGGGGACTCATGGCCTCTTGATGGCGGCTCCGGTGGAGACAGAGTGGGCCGAGCCGCCGGCCGCCGCTCCGGAGGTGGTGGTGTGCTGCTGCGATGTCGGAGAGGTCGGGGTGGTGGAACCCGGCGCGGGGGTGGAGCCCGCCTGGGGGTTGACCGGCGCGGGGACGGTGGCCGGCGCCGAGCGCAGCTTGGTGGCCGACTCCCCGGGGGCCAGGTAGGTGATGGTCGGAGGGGTGACCATCCCCAGCCTCTCCTGGGCGGCGGCCACGATCCGCTCCGGCGACTCCAGCTGGGCCACCTCGAGCTTGAGCTGTTCGTTGCGTGACTGCTCCGCCGCCGCCTGGGTCTGCAGCTTGGCCAGCCGGAACTGCTCCTGGGCCAGCAGCACGTGGGCCGTGGCCACCCCGAACAGGGTGAGGGCGGTCAGAAGGCCGGCCGCCACCACCAGCAACCGGGCCCGGCGCCGCCGGACGTGGGGCGACAGGTCATCAGGCAGCACCAGGCGCAGCGGGGTGCGCAGCTCGGGACGCTGGCTGGGGGCGAGGTTGACGGCCCGCCGCGGGCGCTGGGTGGCGGTCACGCCGCCTCCAACCACTCGACGGCGCGGAACCGGGCGCTGTCCGCCCGGGGGTTGGCCGCCACCTCCGCAGCCGACGGCTTACGGGCGCCCCGGTTGAGCAGCCGGGCAGCGGGGACGGCCCCGCACCCGCACGGCAGCCCCGGCGGGCACGTGCACCCACCGGTGGCCCAGTGGGCGAAGCGGGCCTTGACCTTGCGGTCCTCGCCCGAGTGGTAGGAGATCACGCAGCACCGGCCGCCGGGCACGAGCACCCCGGGGACGGCGTCGAGGGCGGCGTCGAGAACGGCCAGCTCCTGGTTGACCTCGATGCGCACGGCCTGGAACACCCGGCGGGCGGGGTGACCACGCCGTCGCCCCCGGGCGGCCACGGCGGCCGCCACCACCTCGGCCAGGTGTCGGGTGTCGGTGATCGGCCGGGCCGCGACCACGGCCCGGGCGATGCGGCCGGCCAGCCGCTCCTCTCCACCGGCGGCCAGCACGGTGGCGAGTTGGTCGACCGGATACGAGTTGACCACCTCGTCGGCGGTCAGGGCCGCGGAGCGGTCCATCCTCATGTCGAGCGGGCCCGGCTGTCGGTAGGAGAACCCCCGCTCCGGGCGGTCGAGCTGGGGCGAGCTCACCCCCAGGTCGAACAGCACGCCGGTGACGGGGCCGGCGCCCGAGTCTGCCGCCGCCTCGGCCAGGCGGTCGAAGCGGGCACGAACCAGTCGGGCTCGGGGGCCGAATCGGGCCAGGCGGGCGCCGGCGGCCGCTGCCGCGTCCTCGTCCTGGTCGAGGCCGAGGACACAGAGGTGGGGGTGCGCATCGAGGAGGGCCTCGGCGTGGCCGCCGGCTCCCACGGTGCAGTCGATGACGAACCCGGGAGGCACCGGGGCGAAGAGGCTCACGACCTCGTCGACCATGACCGCCCGGTGGGCGAAGTCCTGGTCCATCTGCAGCCCCTCGACCGGCAGGGCGCCGCCGGGATGTCTCCCCGGCTGACTGAGATGGAAGCGGGCGGAGTAGGGATCTTCCACCGCGCCAGTCGAAGGGCTGCACATGGGCCGGGGACTCCGGCCGGGGTTCTCGTAGATGTCTGGGTGTCCTGCCGCTCCTCTCGCCTCTACTCCTCGGCGCCCTCGGTCAGGCGTCGCTCCTCGGGCATGACGAACTCCCCCCAGATGACCGGGTTCCACAGCTCCACTCGGTCGATCGCGCCGTTCACCAGGACGTCGCCCTCCAGGCGGGCGAACTCCCGCAGGTGGGCGGGGATGGCCATCCGGCCTTGTCTGTCGACCTCCACCTCGTGTGAGCCCGCGGCCCACACTCGGGCCAGGTTGCGGTCGCCCTTGCCCGCCTCGGCCTTCTCCTGCATCGAGACCATCAGCTTCTCGAACTCCTCGGGGGTCCACAGCGCCAGGCAGCGCTCGTGGAACTGGGTGAGGTAGCCGCCGTGCTCGAAAGGGGCGCGGAACTTCGCCGGAAGGATCACCCGACCCTTGGGGTCGAGCGAGTGCTCGTACCTCCCGAAGAACCGTGCCACCCGCCCGATCCACCTTGCTCCCCGGTGCGCTCCGGGCCCCTCCCTTTCGCGCCACCTCGCTCCACGTTACGCCTCTATCCCCCACCCGTCAACCACTTGGACGCCCCCGAGCGCCCCTGCGGGCGCGCCGCGTCCCACTCGAACCGGGGTGGAGGGTCGCGAGTGGACCGGCTCAGGGCGCGGCGCGACGGCCGCGGGGAGTGGTCAGGATGGTGGTGGGTGGGGCGCCCCGGGGCGCCGGCGGCCGGGGCAGACGGCTGCTAGCCCTCGGGGGCGAACTCCAGGGCCAGCGAGTTCATGCAGAACCGCAGGCCGGTGGGTGGCGGCCCGTCGTTGAAGACGTGGCCCAGGTGGGACTCACAGCCGCCGCAGCGGATCTCGGTGCGGCGCATTCCGTGGCTGTTGTCGGTGTGCTCGCTGACAGCACCCGGGGCGACCGGCTCCCAGAAGCTCGGCCAGCCGCAACCGGACTCGTACTTGGCGTCGCTTCGGAACAGCAGGTTGCCGCAGGCGGCGCAGCGGAAGGTGCCCGGGCGCTTCTCGTGAAGGAGCTCACCCGTCCCCGGAGGCTCGGTGGCCGCCTGCCGGAGGACCGCGAAGCGGTCGGGGTCCAGGCGCTGGCGCCACTCCTCGTCCGTGAGCGTGAACTCGGCCATGGACCCGAGTCTCGCGCTCAGCGCCCGCCGGCGGGCGCCGGGGTCGAGATCCCGACGCCGCCGGTGGTGGTGGCGCCGTAACGCTGCTTCTCGCCCTCGAGGTCGAGCGGGCGGATCGAGCGGGCCGCCTCGAAGGCGGCCTCGTCCAGCAGGTCGGCGGGCACGACCCACGCCACCTCGAACTCGATTCCGTCGGGATCCTTGGCGTACAGGCTCTTGGTGGTGCCGTGGTCGCTGGCCCCGACCAGCGCTCCCCGCTCCGACAGGGCCCGGGCCAGCCGTTCGAGCTCCTCGAGGGTGTCGACCTCCCAGGCCAGGTGGTAGAGGCCGACCGACCCCCGACCGGCGGAAGAGTCCGACACGCCCTCCCCCACGCTGAACAGGCCGATGTCGTGGTCGTTGGTGGACCCGGGCGCCTGCATGAACACCGCCCCCCGGAAGCCCTCGGCCCGCTTGATGCGGCGAAAGCCCAGCGCCTCCTCGTAGAAGGAGGCGGACCGGTCGGCGTCCCTG
Source organism: Actinomycetota bacterium (assembly GCA_021325435.1). Taxonomy (GTDB): domain Bacteria; phylum Actinomycetota; class Acidimicrobiia; order Acidimicrobiales; family JAJPHE01; genus JAJPHE01. The sequence goes on from JAJPHE010000138.1 coordinate 18,609, forward strand.
ACGTATAGGACGGCGTGGTTGAGTCGCTGGATCGGCATGGGGCCTCCTCCTAACCACCCGGCGGAAGGCGAGCGGACCCTCCGTGCAACACCGGCGGATGCCGGTTGCTTCCGGCCTCAGTCGCCGAAGACCGGCTCACGCTTCTCGAAGTAGGCGGTCACCGCCTCGACCTGGTTGGGCCCTCCGATCAGTGAGCCGATGGTGGAGCGCTCGGCGGCGAACTGGTCGGCCACGCTCACCAGCCCCGACTGGTTCAACAGCCGTTTGGCGCCCCGCACCGCGTCGGGGCTCTTGGCCGCAATCTCCCGCGCCAGACCGAGCGCGTCTTGGCGGGGGTTGTCGCTCAGCCGGGTGGCCAGCCCCAGGCGCACGGCCTCCTCACCGGAGACCATCCGGCCGGTGAGGGTCAGCTCCTTGGCCACGTCGAGGCCCACCAGCCGGGGAAGCATCATGGTGCCGGTCATGTCGGGAACCAGCCCCCAGCGGATCTCGAGCACGGACAGGCGGGCGTCGGGCGCCACGACCCGGATGTCGGCGCCGAGGGCGATCTGGATGCCGCCCCCGAGGGCCACGCCGTGGATGGCGGCGATCACCGGCGCCGGCATCTCGTGCCACACGTAGGCGGCCTGCTGACCCAGGTGAGTGATGCGACCGTCGGTGCGGCCGATCGAGCCCGTGTCGCGGTCGCCGTCGGCGGCCCCGGCCATGGCCTGAAAGCTGCCGAAGTCGAGCCCGGCGCAGAAGCCGCGCCCTTCGCCCGAGAGCACCACCGCCCGCACGGACCGGTCCTCCTTGAGGCGCTCGCCCGTGTCCACCAGGGCGGCGAACATCGCCGGATCGAGGGCATTGATCTTGTCGGGGCGGTTCAGCCGGACATCGGCGACACCACCCTCGACGGTCACCACCACGCGGTCGGACATGCTCGCCTCCTGTCGTTCGGGCCAGTCTTGCCCACCGGGCCGCCTCAAGCGTCGCCGAGCGGTCGGTCGAGGGCGACCTCGCGCATGGTCGTGAGGGCGAACACGGCCAGGTCCTCTCCCTGAAAGAAGCGGGTGGACACGAAGTTCGTCCGGCCCCGCTTCTTCTCCAGCCGGCTCTCGAGGACGAACCGGGGGCCGACGATCGGCTCGAAGTAGTCGATGCGCATATTGGTGGTCGCCAGCCACCGCCGCGGCCCCGCCTGCCCCCGCTCGGCGCCGGCCCGCACGGCGATCAAGTCCACGTAGGTCGGCGTGAACCCCCCGAACAGCTGACCCCTCGGGTTCTTGACCCGGTCGGGGAGGCCGGCCTCCACCCGGAGGAAGCCGGTCTCCTCGGCGACGACCAGCCAGTCCCAGGCGTCGAGGAAGTCACCGGCCGGATGGCCCCGGCCGATCAGCCGCCCGGCCGGCGGCTGCGTCCAGGCCGCCACCGCGGCGACGTCAGGCTCTTCGGTCACCCGGGGAGTTGAGCAGAAGGGCGGCCCGGCGGTCTCATCGGGGAAGCCGCTCGACGAAGGCGGCCCACAGCCGGTCGGCCAGCGCCGAGCGGTCGTCGACCAGATCGCCGAGGCCGGCCGACCAGCCCTGGAGCTCCCGCTCGGCCTCCCGCCGGTTGGTCCCCGCCACGAGGGAGGCGGCCTCGGTGGCGTCCCACTCGAGCAGCACGGCGCAGTGGAAGCGGGCGCCCGACCGCACCCGGCGCTGGGCGAGGCCGACCACCTTCCGCCCGGCGCAGCTCACCTCCCCGGCCCCGGTTCCCGCGAAGCACAGCACTCGGGCGAGGGACGACCTTCGGGCCCCGCCCCGGTGCACCGCGGGGCGGGGGGCGCCGAGGGAGGTCAGGGCCCCGGCCCACACGTCACCAAGCCACTCGAAGGAGCGGCCCACGTCGTCGTGCCAGACAGGGTCGCCGGAGGGCAGGCACACGTCCACCCAAAGCAACCGACCGGGCCGCACGATCACCGCCCCCCCGCCGCTGCGGCGCCGGACCACAGCCAGACCGAGGCGGTCGGCGGTGGCCGGGTCGATGGTGTCGGCCGGTTGGGTGCTGCCGAGCACCACGGCGGCAGCCGTGGGGTCGCATCGGGTGGCCCGCCGGCGCAGAGGTTCGAGGGGCCGCTCGTGCAGCTGCCCCGGCGTCCCGGTCACCCGGGCGATCTCCCAGCTGCCCAACGGGGCTCAGGCCGACAGGGCGGGGGTGATGCCGAGGTAGGCGTGCCAGTCGGCGCGGATGCCGCCCCCGGCGATCAGCGACCACATGCGGTCGCGGGGCTGGGCCGGCGAGGATCGCAACACCAGTCCGGCCTCGTGGGGCAGACGGTCCTCTTTGCGGGAATTGCACGGCCGGCAGCACGCCACCACGTTGTCCCAGGCGTGGGCCCCGCCCCTGCTGCGAGGAACCACGTGGTCGATGTTCTCGGCGGCGGCCCCGCAGTACTGGCAACGGTGGCCGTCGCGGGCGAACACCGCCCGGCGGTTCAGGGCGACCCGGGTCTGGTAGGGAACCCTGACATATCGGGCGAGGCGCACCACGGAAGGCTCGGGCACGCTCAGCCGCTCGGAATGGAACACCCGCTCGGAGGAATGGACCATCTCCGCCCGTTCTTGCAGGACCAGCACCAGCGCCCGCCGGGCCGCCACCACGCACAGAGGCTCGTAGGTGGCGTTGAGGACCAGCGAACGCGACACCGGCCGGCTCCTTTAGCTGCCGACCAGTTGGTGCCAGAGCCGGGTCCCCACCGCCCCGGCTGGTGGTATTCGCATGTCAGCCACGGTAGCCCCCCGGGCGCGGCTCACGTCGGCACCATTCGAGGTAGGCCACCAGGTCGTCCGGGCGGGGCCGGGCCTTCGGGTCGCCGTAGGCGGTCTCCATACGGAAGGCGAGGTAGGCCCGGCGGCCGAGCCGGCGACCGGACCGGCGACGACGGCGGGGCAGCAACCGGCCAGCCACGGCCAGCGCGGTGACCCAGAGGTCCGGCCGGCGGGCCACCGCCCCGATCGCCGCCGGCCAGCCCGCTACCGGGGCGTCTGGCTCCAAGGTCCGGTGTCGGCCTTCGGCTCCTTGGGGAGTCCGAGGACCATCTCGCCGAGAATGTTCCGCTGCACCTGCGACGTGCCGGCGTAGATCGTGCCCGCCCGGGCGTTGAGGAACGTCCCCACCCAAGACGCGGTCGAGTTGGGCGCCCCCGGGCTGTCGGACTGAAAGGCGCTGCCCGGCGGCTTGCCCGACGGCACCAGCCCGTCCGGACCGAGGATGTCGAGGGCGAGCTCGGTGACCTTCTTGTGGTATTCGCTCCAGAACAGCTTGAAGATCGACCCCTCCGGGCCGGGCTGCGCACCCTGAACGAAGCGGGTGAGGGTGCGGTATCCGAGATACCGCATGATCTCGACCTTCGAGTAGCACCAGGCCATCCTCTGGCGGATGAGCGGGTCCTCACCGCGCCCGCGTTCGGCCACCAGGCGAAAGAGGCGGTCGAGCTCCTCACGGAACAGGATCGGCATGGTCGCCGCCGCCTCACCCCGCTCGTAGCCCAGCAGCGTCATAGCCACGGCCCAGCCGCCGTTGGGCTCGCCCAGCACGTTGTGGCGGGCGGTCCTGGCGTCGGTGAAGAAGACCTCGTTGAACTCGGCCTCGCCGGTGATCATGCGGATCGGCCGCACGTCCACGCCGGGCTGGTCCATGGGGCAGAGCAGGAACGTGATGCCCTTGTGCTTCGGCGAGTCCGGATCGGTGCGGGTCAGCACGAAGATCCAGTTGGCCAGGTGACCGGCGGAGTTCCAGATCTTCTGGCCGTTGATCACCCACTCGTCCCCGTCGAGGACGGCTCGGGTGCCGAGATTGGCCAGGTCGGAGCCGGCGTTGGGCTCGGAGTAGCCCTGGCACCAGACGTCCTCACCCGAGAGGATGCGGGGCAGGAAGTGGCGCTTCTGCTCCTCCGTGCCCCACTGGATGATGGTGTTGCCGACCATCTGGATGCTGAACACGTCGTTGGTTCCGCCGGTGGGCACACCGGCCCGGGCGAACTCCTCGGCGATGACGACCTGTTCCAGCGGGGTCAGCCCCGCCCCCCCGTACTCCTTGGGCCACGACACGGCCAGGTAGCCGTTCTCGTAGAGGACCCGCCGCCAGTCGCGGGTGAAGGACCGTTGGTCGTCCCTCTCGAGGGCGCCGAGCCCCTTCCAACCCGGCGGTAGGTGCTCGGACAGGAAGGCCTGCACCTTCTCGCGGAACTCCTCGGCCTCGGGCGGGTAGCGGACGTCCATGGTGGCGCCAGGCTAGGGCGGAGGCCCGGCCAGCGCCCGCCAGGCCACGGCCGCCCCGCCGATCACTCCGCCGGTCGAGCCCAGCCGCGACGGCACGACCCGCGTGCCCCGGGCGAAGCCGATGCGGCAGCGGCGGTTGACCTCGCGCTGGGCGGCGGCGAAGAAGGGTTCCCCGAACCCGAGGGCGACCGAGCCGCCGACGGCGGCCAGCTGAAGGTCGAGCAGGTTGGCCACCGACGCCACAGCCCGGCCGACCAGGGTGCCGGTGCGGCGGACGACCTCGGGGCCGGCCTCGGCCGCGGGGCGGCCGGTGGCGGCGGCGATCGAGGGCCCGGAGGCCTCGGCCTCGAGGCAGCCCCGGGCCCCGCAGGCGCAGCGGCGGCCCCCGGGCGTCACGATCACGTGGCCGATGTGCCCGGCGTTTCCGCCGGCGCCGTCCAACAGGCGTCCGTCGAGAACCACGCCTCCTCCGACCCCGGTGGATACGACCATGGCGACGAAGTTGTCGACTCCGGCGGCGGCCCCGACCCAGCCCTCGGCGAGGGCCAGGGCCTTGGCGTCGTTGTCCACGAAGGTCGCCAGCCCGGTCAGCTCGGAGAGCCTCCGGCGCAGGGGGAAGTCGCGCCATCCGGGGATGTTGAGCGGGGACACCAGCTCATCCGTCATGGGCCCCCCGCACCCGACGCCGCACGCCACCGGATCGCCGTCGAGGCGACCCACCAGTGCCGCCAGGGCGGCGAAGAGCGTCTCGGCGTCGGCGCCCGGCGGCGTGTCACACCGCTCCCAGGCCAGCACGGCACCGTCCTCATCGACCAGTCCCGCGGCCAGTTTCGTGCCGCCGACGTCGATCGCCAGGCAGGTGCGCACCGGGGCAAGCTACCGAGCGTCGGCCATTAGGCTCGCGCCGCCCAGCATCATCCTGGAGGCCTGGTGGCGAGGCAGCGACCGCTTGACATCAACTCATTCGCCGAGCGGTTCGAGGCGATCGCCACCAACGTTGAGAAGGTCATCCGGGGCAAGGACGAGGTGGTGCGCCTGGCCCTCACCTGCATGGTCGCCGAGGGCCACCTGTTGATCGAGGACGTGCCGGGCGTGGGGAAGACCAGCCTGGCCAAGGCCCTGGCCGCGTCGCTCGACTGCGAATGGCGCCGGATCCAGTTCACCCCTGACCTGCTGCCCTCCGACGTGACGGGGGTGACCGTCTACAACCGGGCCAGCTCGGAGTTCGACTTCCGGCACGGGCCGGTCTTTGCCGAGATAGTCCTCGCCGACGAGATCAACCGCGCTTCTCCCCGCACCCAGTCGGCTCTGCTCGAGGCTATGGAGGAGCGCCAGGTGACGGTGGACACCAGCACCTACCGGCTGCCTAGCCCGTTCATGGTCATCGCCACCCAGAACCCGATCGAGCACCAGGGCACCTACCCGCTGCCCGACAGCCAGCTCGACCGCTTTCTGATGCGCATCGACGTGGGGTACCCCGATCGCGCGTCTGAAGTCGACATCCTCGAGTCGCGCTCGGGGGTGGAGCCCCTCGACGAGCTGCGCCCGGTGGCGACCACGTCCGACATCAACGCCATGGTCGGCGCCGCCCACAGCGTGCACGTGGCCCCGTCGATCCGCTCCTACATCGTCGATCTGGCCGACACCACCCGGGGCCACCCCGCCCTGGCGCTCGGCATGTCGCCCCGCTCGTCACTCGCCCTGCAGCGGGCGGCCCGGGCCCGAGCGGCGTCGCTGGGACGCGACTACGTGATCCCCGACGACGTGAAGTCCCTCGCCGCGCCGGTCCTCGAGCACCGGCTCACCCTGTCCGCCGAGGCGGACATGTCGGGCACGGACGTGAGCGAGGTGCTGACCGAGGTGCTCTCCACCGTTCCGGTACCGACCGGCCGGGCCGCGACCGGCTGAGGCGTGCCCACCCGCCGCGGCTGGCTCATGGCGGGGGGGACGGTGGCCCTCGTCCTGGGCGGGCGCATCCTCGGTCTGGTCCAGTTGTACTCCCTCGCCGCGGCGGCCGGTGCTGCGGTGGTGGCGGCCCTCCTATACGTGCGCACCGTGCGCGTCACCCTCGACGGCAGGAGGAGGGTGCGACCGGCCCGGGTACACCTGGGGGCCGACTGCCGGGTGGAGCTGGCCCTCACCAACCGGGGAAGGACCCGGACCCCCCCGCTGATGGCGGTGGAGCCCTTCGGCGACGGCTCGTCGGCCGCCCGGCTACGGGTTCCGCCCCTGGGCCCCGGTCAGTCCGCCCGGGCCTCGTACCGGGTGCCGACCGACCGGCGCGGCCGCTTCCGTCTCGGTCCCCTGCGCCTGGTGCTGGAGGACCCGTTCTCGCTGGCCCGGGCCTCGGTGCCGGCCGCGCCGGCCGGGTCCGTCATCGTGTTCCCGCGCATCGAGCGCCTGGGTGGCCTGCCGCCCGCGCCGGGCAACGACCCCCACTCCGGCACCGTCGAGCGGGCCGGCCGGCTTCCGGGGGAGGAGTTCTACGCCCTACGCCCCTACCAGGTCGGTGACGACCTGCGCCGGGTTCACTGGCCTTCCACGGCGCGGACCGGTGAGCTGATGATCCGCCAGCTGGAGCTGCCCTGGCAGCATCGGGCCACGGTCGTGCTCGACGTGCGCCCGTCGGTGCACAGCGCCGCCTCTTTGGAGACCGCAGTGTCGGCTGCCGCGTCGATTCTCACCGGGTCGCACCGGGCCGGGGCCCAGATCCGGCTGGTCACCACGGGCGGGGCCGACTCCGACTTCGGGTCGGACCACGCCCATTGGGAGGCGCTCCTCGCCACGCTGGCGCCGGTGCGGCTCAGCGCGGCGGCGGACCTGCGTAGGACCCTGACCCGCCTGGTGCGCCGCGGCGCCGGATCGGCGGTGGCGGTGGTGTCCACCTCGGCCCTGTCGGCGCCCGAGGCCCGCGCCGTCGCCCGACTGCACGAGGCGGCCGGTTTGGTGGTCCTGGTGTCGGTGGAGGAGGACGGCCGAGGCGCCGCCCTCGGCGTCCCCGCCCGGCTTCCCGTGGTCCGGGTGGGGCCCGACCGCCCTATCTCGGTCAGTTGGCAGCGTTGGGTCCGGGCCGGGGTGGCGCGCTGAGCACCCGGGCGCCTTCCCGCCCGCTGCCCCGGCCCGACGTGGGCGAAGGGGCCCTCCGCTCGCTGCCGGCGACGGTGGCCCTCACCGTCCTCACCTGTGTGACCGCCGCCACCATGGGGGCGCTGTTCCGCGACGGGTCGTGGGTCGGTCGGGTCGTTGGTGCCGCTCTGGTTTGCCACGCCGTGCTGTGGGCGGCCCGGCGCTGGCGGATGGCCCAGCCGGCGGCGGCGCTGACGGCGGTGGTCGCCGTCTTCCTCTTCGCCTGCTGGGCGCTATTCCCGCACACGACGCTGCTCGGCCTGCCCACCGGACGGACGTTCAGCTCGGTCGGGGGCGCCTTCCACGACACCCGGAGGGCGTTCAGCGCCCTGGTGCCGCCGGTGCCGAGCCTTCCCGGCTTCGTTCTGTCCGCCATGGCCGGGGTGACGATCGTGGCCGTGCTGAGCGACTGGGCGGCCTTCCGCCTCCAGGCTCCCCTCGAGGCGGTGGTGCCCGCCCTGGCCACCTTGATCTTCGTGGCCCTCCTCGCCCGCGACTCCAATGGCCTGGGCTGGGTCGCCGGCTTCGTCCTCACCACGGGCTGCTTCCTGCTGCTGCACCGGGCCGGACAGGACCGGGGCGGTCCCCGGTTCGCCGGGCGCGCCTTTCCCCTCGTCACCCGGGGCGGCCTGGTCCTGACGGCGGTGGCGGTGCTGGCCTCGGTGGCGGTGGGCCCCCACCTGCCGGGGGCGCGGTCACCGGGGTTGGTCAACGTGCACGGGGGTGCGGCGGGCGGGGAGTCGCGCCGCACCACCATCAGCCCGCTGGTGGACATTCGCACCCGGCTGGTGCAGGAAAGCAACCTCCAGCTGTTCACCGTCCGGGCCGGTTCCGCCCAGTACTGGCGGCTGACCGCCCTCGATCACTTCGACGGAGACATCTGGTCGTCCGACGAGAGCTACTCCAACATCCGCGGCGCCCTGCCGGTCGCCGTCCCCCCGACGGGCACCTCCACGGTGGCCCAGGCCTACTCGGTGAGCGGGCTGGGCAGCATCTGGCTGCCCGCCGCCTACCTGCCGGTGTCGGAAACCGGTGCTCCGGCGGCGAGCTGGGACGCCCGCTCGGCCAGCCTCATCAGCTCGGCGCCCACGTCCGACGGCCTGGCCTACTCGGTGGTGTCAGCCGTGCCCGCTTTCAACGCCGCCGAGCTGCGCACGGCCGAGCTGGCCAACGTCGACCCCACCTACCTCGCCCTTCCGCCGGTGCCGTCCGACGTTCTCAGCCTGGCCCGGCGCATCACCGCCGGCTTGCCCACCGCCTACGACAAGGCCCGGGCCTTGCAGGACTACCTGCGCAACCACTACAGCTACAGCCTCTCCGTCCCCCCGGGACACAGCTACTCGGCCCTCCAGCAGTTCCTGTTCGTCACCCGGCGCGGCTACTGCGAGCAGTTCGCCGGCTCCTACGCGGTGATGGCCCGCGCCGTCGGGCTTCCCACCCGGGTGGCGGTCGGTTTCACCCCCGGAACGCTCGGCTCCGACGGCCTCTGGCACGTCTACGGGCTCCACGCCCACGCCTGGCCCGAGGTTCAGCTGGGCCGGTTCGGGTGGGTCGCCTTCGACCCGACGCCGGGCCGGGGCATACCCGGAGGAACCGCCTACACCGGGCTGCCAGCCGAGCAGGCCAGCCCGACCGGGCCGGGCGGGGTGGCGGTCCCGGCGGTGCCGGCCGCCACTCCCACCACCTCGGCCACCCGCACGCCGCCCACCACGGCGGCGCCGGTCAGCCCGCCCGGGGCCCACCGGGCGCCCAAAGCTCCGGTGCGGCCGGCCCGGCCGTTCCCGTGGCGACTGGTGGCCGTGCTGGCTTCGGTAGCCGCGCTGGCGGCGGCATGGCTGGTCGGAGTGCCCGCAGCCAAGGCCCGACGCCGAAGCCGGAGACGGCGCCGGGCCGCCGACGACGCCGCCCGCATCCTGGTGGCCTGGGAGGAGGCGGCCGAACGGCTGGCCGCCGCTGGCTGGGCCCGCCAGCCGCCGGAGACCTACCTCGAGCACGCCCGGCGGGCGGCGGTGGGGGCCGGCCTGTCACCCCCTGTCGCTGATTCGCTGGGAGCCCTGGCCGCCCAGGCGGCCGGGGCTGCCTACGGGTCAAATGGGCATCGGCCCGAGGACGTAGCCCTCGCCTGCCGCCGGGCGCTCGAGGTCGAGGAGGCGGTGCTGGCCGGTGCCGGCCGGTGGCGGCGGATGGCGTGGGAGACCGACCCCCGCCCTATCCGGTCGGCTGCCCGACCGTCCGTGCGTGGCGGATCATGAGTGAATACGGCGGGGCGAGGTCGACACCGTCGGGGTTGTCGAGGTAGCCGTCACCAGCACCGGGCTGACCGGTGACCCCGTACTGCCACACGACCGTGTTGGTGCGCGGGTCGACGACGACGACGCGATGGTTGCGGTCGTCGTTCATCAGGAAGTCCCCGTTGGGCAGGGGCAGGGCGAGCGACGGGTGGTCGGGTACGCCGTCGCCCGGTCGAGGCTGGTAGCGCCAGATCAACCGGCCCTGCCCGTCGAAGGTCTCCAGCTGCCCGGGTGAGGAGTAGTCGACCGTGACGTACACGCCCGGTGACACCTCGTTGGAGTCCGACGGGTAGCTCACCCCCGGGGTGTGCCACGAGCCGTAGATCGTCCCGTCGACCCCCATCTCGTCCACCCAGGAGCCGTTGATCTCGGTCACCAGGTAGTGACCGTTGGCCATGGGGAACGCCCCGTTCGGGCTACCGAAATGGGCGGGCGGGTCGTGGCGGCAGGCGTTGGTCGTGGTGCCGTAGATGCGGGCGGGCTGGTGCGACCCCGGGGCGATCAGCATCAACCGGCAGTTCTTGATGTCGGCGTTGATGATGTAGCCGTCGGGCAGCAGCAGGGCGTCGTCCGGGTTCCACAACTGGTTGGGCCCCGAGCCGTGCACCCCGGGCGTGCCGTAGCGGTAGACGATCCGGTGGCTGGCGATGTCGACGACCGAGATGACGAAGTCGTCCTCCTCGGTGGCGATGATCTCCTTGCCGTCCGGCGAGAAGAAGGCGTCGTCGGGGACCTTGAACGTCACCCCTCCGGGGAGGTCCTGCGGGCCCCGCGGGAACTGCCAGACCACCCGCCCCTCGGGGTCGACGACGATCAGACGGTTGTTGTCGCGGTCGGCGATTAGGACCGGTCCGGGCAGGACCGACGGGTCCGAGCTCGCCCGCAGGTGACCCTGAGAGGTCTGGGGGTGGGCGAGGGCGGCGAGGGTCGTCGCCGGCGCCGTGGACGAGGTGGCGCCCGAAACGGCCGACGAGGAGGTGCTGGAGGAGGACTGGCCCCGGCCAGAGGAGGCGCAGGCGGCGAGCGTGGTCGCCGCCAGGGCGGCGAGGACCAGAGCCAGGGGACGTCGGGGCATCCGGTCAGGCTAGGGGGCAGCAGGGCCCGCCGGGTGACGCCTCAGTCGCGGCGGAAACGCTCGCGCAGCCGCTTGCGGGTGTCGCCCAACGCCTCGGACAACCCCTTGGCCCGGATCGAGTTGGACACCTGCTGGAGCCCGGCCCGGCCCATCTTGCGGGCGTTGGCCTCGAAGACGATGGCGCAGGACAGCATGATCAGGAACCCGAGGAAGCCGATGAGGATGGAGGAAGCGAACGAGGTGACCAGTACGGCGAGGCCGGCGAGGAACCCCAGGGCCGACCACTTGCAGTTCCGGCCCGCGTGCCGGTACAGAGTCTCGGAGCTGACCTTCCCGTAGAACTCGGGGTCGTTCTCGTAGAAGCTTCGCTCGATCTCGTGGAGGATCCGCTGTTCGTCCTCGGATAGCGGCACTGCCCCACCCCTTTGTTCCCGGGTCCTATACCCGGTCCCGGAGCCATATTCGCGCACCCCGGGGCCGCCAACAACGCGTCATCTGGATCGACCGCCGTCGGGCCCACCTGAGGGCCCCCACTGGGTGTCTCCCTGCCGCTTCACGTCGAGGGTGCTTCCTCCTGCGAGCACGGCCGGACCCACGGCCCGGTCACCGAAGCGACGCCGGACCTCATCGACCGCCCGGGCGGCCGCCTCCCAGTCCCCCGCGCCGGCCGCGTCCAGGCTGAGCTGCTCGGCCTCGGCCTCGGCCAGGCCGGAGACCGACACGCCGAGGAGCCGGACGCCGGGGGTCACGTCGACCGACTCCAGCAGGGCGGTGGCGGCCCGGCACAATGCCGGGGCCGTGTCCACCGGGGCCGTTTCGGTCCGCGACCGGGTGATGGTCGAGAAGTCGCCGAATCGGATCTTCACCGTCACCGTCCGACCGCGCAGCCCCGCCGCCCGCAGGCGGGCCGCCACCGCGTCCGACATGCGCACCACCTCACGACGGAGCGGCTCCATCTGGTGGTGGTCGTGGGCGTAGGTCTCCTCGTGGCCGATCGACTTGCTCGGTCTGGACGGCTCCACCCGCCGGGCGTCGCGGGCCCAGGCCAGATCGTGCAGTTGGTGCCCGGCGGCGACTCCGAGGGAGGCCACCAACGACTCGAGGGGCACCCGGGCCAGGTCCCCCACCGTGGACACGCCCATGCGCCGCAAACGTCGCTCGGTGGCCGGCCCGACGCCCCACAGGGCGGTCACGGGCAGGGGGTGGAGGAAGGAGAGCTCCTCGTCAGGGGCCACGACGACCACCCCGGGTCCGGGTTGCGGACCGGTCGGGGTCGGTCGGGGCTTGGCTGCCCTCGACGCCAGCTTGGCCAGCATCTTGTTCCGGGCCACCCCCACCGAGCAGTCAAGGCCCGCCTCGTCACGCACCCGCTGGCGGATGACCGAGGCCACGGCCGCCCCGTCGCCGAAGAGCCGGCGGGCCCCGGACACGTCGAGGAACGCCTCGTCGAGGGCCACCCCTTCGACCAGTGGGGTGATCGATGTGAACACGGCATGGATGCGTCGACTGGCCTCCGTGTAGTCGTCGAACCGCCCGGCCAGGAAGACGGCATGGGGGCAGAGGCGACGGGCCCGGGCGGTCGGCATGGCCGAGTGGATTCCGTAGGCCCGGGCCTCGTAGGAGCACGACGCCACCACGCCCCGGTCCCCGGTGCCGCCGACCACCACCGGCCGACCGGCGAGCGACGGGTCGCGCCTCACCTCCACCGCCACATAGAAGGCGTCCATGTCCACGTGGAGGACGGACGGGGTTCCGTCGGCAGCCGCGCTCACGGGTCCGCGCCCTGACGGACCACCCGGACACCCGATTGGCGGCTGCCTTCCACCCGGTAGCGGTAGCGGCGGGCGTCGACCCAGCGCTCGACCAGCCAGGCGCCCAGCGGCTCGCGCACCCACTGCTGGCAGGAGGCCAGCGTCTCCTCGAGGGCCTCGGCCGGCACGAAGCGAGCGTCGACCACGATCCCGTCGGGGTCGGCGGGGGCCAGCCGCCCGGTGAACGACACGGCCCGGTGGACCTCCACCCGCAGCCGCCAGCCCATCTCGGCCGCCTCCGCCTCCACCTCGTAGACCGGACCCTCCCATTCGAGGACGCGGATGCCGGTCTCCTCCTCCACCTCGCGGGTGAGCCCGTCGCGCACGCTCTCCCCCTCCGCCACCTCGATCACCCCGCCGGGCGGCGACCAGTCGAGCGAACCGTCGCGGCGGCGGTTCTGCACCAGCAGGATGGCGGCGTCGACCTCAACCAGGCCGCCGGCCACGAGCCACTCGCGCATCGGCGCGCTCATGCCAGCTTGAGCCGGCGGAAGCCCTCGGCGAAGGCCACCCCGGCCTGCCGGCCCGCCTCCTCGGCCCGCTGGGCCACCACGCCCCGCAGCCACTCGCCCGGCTCGGCGAGCTGGCTGGCGTGGCACATCAGGGCGGCGATCTTGGCGTCGATGCTGGAGCTGACGTCCACCCAGACGTCGGGGGTCATGGCGCCGGACAGGTAGACGGTCGCCACCTGGTGGGCCGGGCCGGCCTCGGGGAAGTAGTGGGGCTGGGCCGCCGCCGGCGACACCGCGTCGAGCGTCGCCCACCCGACGGTCCGGTGATCGCGGTGGTTGAAGTAGTGCTCGCCGAAGAACACCGAGGTGGGATCAGGGCACACCACCACCTCGGGCCGGACCCGGCGCACCAGACAGACGATCTCGTGGACGAGTTGACGCTCGTCGTACAGCTCACCGTCGGGATGACCCAGGAGATGGTGGTCGGCGACCCCGAGGGTGCGGCCGGCCTCGGCCACCTCGCCGGCCCGCCGCCGCGAGAGCTCCGCCGGGTCGACGTCGGGGTCGGAGGAGCCCTTGTCCCCCGAAGTGCAGATCACCACATCGACCCGACACCCGTCCGCCGCCCAACGGGCCAGGGTGCCGCCACAGGAGACCTCGGGGTCGTCGGGGTGGGCGTAGACGGCGAGGGCGCTGGCCGGGGTGCGGCTGACGAGCTCGGCCACCTAGGGAGCGTAACGGCCGCCCGGGCGGCCCAGGGGCTTCCTCACGGTGCTGCCGGCAGCGCCTTGACCGCTCGCTCGAGGCCCTCGTCGTCGACGTCGTGGTGGGTGACCAGCCGCACCACCCCCGGCGCGATGGTTCCGGCCCGGACGCCGTGCTCCTCGAGATGGGCGAGCAGCCTCCGGGGGGAGGGGTGGGTGAAGGTGACGATGTTGGTCTGGACGCGGCGGGGGTCGCAGCCGGCGTCGGGCCACCGCTCGGCTACCGCCTCGGCCAGCCGGGCCGCCCGGGCGTGGTCCTCCCCGAGGCGGCCGGTCATGCGCTCGAGGGCGACCAGTCCGGCGGCGGCGATCACACCGGCCTGGCGCATGCCCCCGCCCAGCGCGGCCCGGACACCCCGGGCCTCGGCGATCAGGTCCGCCGGCCCGGCCAGGAGCGAACCTACCGGCGCGCACAGCCCCTTGGAGAGACAGCACATGACGGTCGTGGCGGTGGAGGCGAAGTCGGCTGCCGTCACCCCCGTGGCCGCTTCAGCGTGGAACAGGCGGGCCCCGTCCATGTGCACCGGCAGGCCACCACCGGCGGCGGCGAGCCTCTGCAGCGCGGGCAGGGGCCAGGGCGCCCCGTCGGCGGCCATGTGGGTGTTCTCCACGCAGACGAGGCTGGGGCGGGGCTGGTGATGGGCGACGGCCTCCAGCGCCCACGAGACAGCCTCGGGGTCGATGGTGCCGTCGGTGTCGTCGACCGGGTGGAACTGCACGGCGGCGTTGCGGGCACCGGCCCCGTTCTCGTAGGCGACCACGTGCTGGCGGCGGCCGGCGACGACCGTGGTGCCGGGGGTCGTCAGCAGGCGCAGGGCGATCTGGTTGCCCATGGTTCCCGACGGCACGAACAGCGCCGCCGCCTTACCGACCCGCTCGGCAAAGCGCTCCTGGAGGCGGTTGACGGTCGGGTCCTCGCCGTAGACGTCGTCGCCCACCTCGGCGTCCGCCATGGCCCGGCGCATCTCGGGAGTCGGGCGCGTGACCGTGTCCGAGCGCAGGTCCACCAAGCCGTCACCCACCCGCCCACCGTACCCAGCGGGTAGACCGTGCCCGTGACCGACACCGCCGTCCCGTCCGCCGCCCAGCTCCTCGACCTCGCCGTCGAGGCGGCGACCGCCGCCGGCAAGATGCTCCGCGCTTCCAGCGCGGCCGGGCCGACGACGGTCGGCGCCAAGAGCTCGCGCACGGACCTGGTCAGCGACCTCGACCGGGCCAGCGAGGAGCTGATCGTGGAGCACATCCGGGCCCACCGGCCCCACGACTCCTTCCTCGGGGAGGAGGGCGGCGCCGCCGGCGGCGCCGCCCGGGTGCGGTGGGTCATCGACCCCCTCGATGGGACCGTCAACTTCCTCTACGGCCTTCCGGTGTGGGCGGTGTCGGTCGCCGCCGAGGTGGACGGGCGCACGGTGGCGGGGGTCGTCCACCACCCGCCCGGCGGCGAGACGTTCACCGCCGCCTTGGGGGGCGGTGCCCGCTGCAATGGCCGTCAGCTGCGGGTCGGGAGCGCCGACGAGCTCGCCCTGGCCCTGGTGGCGACCGGCTTCGCCTACGCCGCCTCGACCCGGGTGCGCCAGGCCGAGGCGCTGCCGGTACTACTCGGCTCGGTGCGCGACATCCGCCGGGCCGGCGCCGCCGCCCTCGACCTGTGCTGGGTGGCCGCCGGGCGGGTCGACGCCTACTTCGAGACCGGCACCCATGTGTGGGATCGGGCGGCCGGGGCGCTGATCGCCGAAGAGGCCGGTGCCTGGGTGGGGGGCCTCGACGGGGGGCCGGCGTCCGACGCCATGGTGGTGGCGGCCAACCCTGGCCTCGCCGGGAGGCTGCGCCGGCTGCTGCTCGAGGCCGGGGCGGGGTGGGTGCTCGCCGCCGAGGAGCCTTAGGCCGGCTCGAGGCCGAGGAAGGCAGCCACCCGGGCGCGACGGACCTTGCCGGTGCCCGTGCGGGGCAGGTCGTCGACGACGTAGATGTCCTTCGGGCGCTTGTAACCAGCCAAGGAGACAGCCGCCCTCCGCCGCAGCTCCTCCGGATCGGCTGAGCCGATGACGGCGGCGCACACCCGCTGACCCCACCGGGCGTCGGCCACGCCGAACACGGCGATCTCCACCACCCCGGGCACAGACGACAGAGCGGCTTCGACCTCGGCGGGGTAGACGTTCACTCCGCCGCTGATGATCAGGTCGTCGCGCCGACCGTCGACCCACAGGTAGCCGTCGTCGTCGAGCCGGCCCAGGTCGCCAACGGAGAAGGCCCTGGCGCCTCCGGGCCGGCCCCGCCAGGCCGACGCCGTCTTGTCGTCGTCGCGCCAGTACGAGAAGGCGGCGAAACTCGGGGCCTCGCACCAGATCACCCCGTCCTCCACCTCGAGGCGGCGCCCGGGGCGGGCCCGGCCCACGGTGCCGGGGCGGGCTAGCCACTCCTCGGGTGAGCACACGGTGAACTGGCCTTCGGTCGAGCCGTAGAACTCCCAGACCGCCCCGGCGGGGAACCGGTCCATGACCTCGCGTTTCAACGACCCGGGGCAGGGCTCCCCGGCGTGGGCCAGCAGCCGGAACGACGACAGGTCGGCTCCGTCGAGCGCCGCCGGACCGTCGGCTGAGGCGGTGAGCCGTTGCAGGTGGGTCGGCACCATGAACGCGGTGGTGGGCTGATGGGTATTGACGACGTCAACAACCGCGGCGGGGTCGAAGCGGCCGAGGACGACCACCGAGCCGCCCCGCAGCAGGACCGCCGTGCTGAACCGCAGCGGCGCCGAGTGGTACAGGGGCGAGCACACCAGGTGGACGTCGTCGGCGCCGAAACCCCACAGGTCGGCCTCATCGGCGAACAGGGCCACGGCGTCCTCGTCGGACAGGACGCCCGACCACACCCCCTTGGGCCGCCCCGTCGTACCGGAGGTGTAGTGCATCGGGCGGCACCGAGGGACCTCGGCGAGATCGTCGGGCGGCCCTTCGAGCAGGTCGGCGAGGGCGGCCCGGCTGTCGACCACGGCAGCCGGATCGGCGTCGTCGATGAGCTCGGCCATCTCGGCGGGGGTGAGCGCCGGGTTGAGCATGACCGGCACGATGCCGGCGCGCGCCGCGCCGATGGCGGCCGACAGCAGTTCGGCGCAGGCCGGAACGGCCAGGACCATCCGGTCGCCAGCCCGGAGCCCGGCGGCGCGGAGGGACCCGGCGACCCGGCGTTGCTGGGCCTCGGAGGTGCCAGCGTCGAGCCGCTGGGTGGAGACCTCGGTCAAGCGGTGGGGGTCACCCGGTGAAGATCTCGGCCACGTCGCGGTACAGCGACGGGTCGATCGTCTTCAGCTCGGACACACCCTCGGCGAGCGGCACCCGGATGATGCGGCCGGCGTCGAGGGCGACCATGGTGCCGAACTCGCCGTCGTGAACGGCGTCGATGGCCGCCACCCCGAACCTGGTAGCCAGCACCCGGTCGAAGGCGGTCGGTGTCCCTCCACGCTGCACGTGCCCGAGGATGGTCACCCGCGACTCGAACCCGGTGCGCTTCTCGATCTCGATCGCCAGCTGGTTGCCGATGCCGCCGAGGCGCTCGTGGCCGAACTGGTCGACCTCACCGGACGCGACAGCGATGGTGCCCTCCTTGGGCCGGGCTCCTTCGGCGACCACCACGATCGACGCGTAACGGCCCTTGGCGTGACGGGCCTGCAGCTTGCGGCAGACCTCGTCCACGTCGAAGGGCTCCTCGGGCACGATGATCTCGGCGTCTCCGCCGGCGATGCCGGCGTAGGTGGCGATCCAGCCGGCGTGGCGGCCCATCACCTCACAGACGATCACCCGATCGTGGGACTCCGCCGTGGTGTGCAAGCGGTCGATGGCGTCGGTGGCGATCTGTACTGCCGTGTGGAACCCGAAGGTGACCTCGGTGGCGGACAGGTCGTTGTCGATCGTCTTTGGCACTCCGACGACCGACACGCCCTCGCCCGCCAGCTTGTTCGCCACGCCGAGGGTGTCCTCGCCGCCGATGGCCACCAGGGCGTCGACCCGCTCCTTCTCGAGGGTGGCCAGGGCCTTGGTCACCCCGCCGTCGACCTTGTAGGGGTTGGTGCGCGAGGTGCCGAGGATGGTTCCGCCTCGCGGCAGGATTCCCCGGCACCGCTCCACGTCGAGGGGGATGGTGCGACCTTCGATCACCCCCCGCCACCCGTCGGCGAAGCCGACGAGGTCATAGCCGTAGTGCACCTCACCCTTGCGCACCACGGCCCGGATCACCGCGTTGAGGCCGGGGCAGTCCCCGCCCCCGGTTAGGACGCCTACCCGCACGTCAGCCGGCGGGGGTGGCGGTGCGTCGCTGCTCGGCGTGCTCCTCGCGCTTGCGCCGATCGCGTTGCTTCTTCTTCCTGATCCGGTCCTTGCGCCAGCGGACCTTGGAAAGCGCGCCTCTGCCCATCGCGCCAAGCTACTGCGCGGTGCGCCAGATCGATCTCAACAGTGACCTGGGCGAGGGAGGGCCCGCCGACCCCGCCCTCCTGCACGTCGTGACCAGCGCCAACGTGGCCTGTGGCTTCCACGCCGGCGACCCGGCGACCATGGCGGCCACGGTCGTCGCCGCCGTCGCCTCCGGGGTGACGGTCGGCGCCCACCCCTCCTACGCCGATCGCGAGGGGTTCGGCCGCCGCCCCCTGGACGTGGCCCCGGAGCAGCTGGCCGCCGAGCTCGCCTACCAAGTGGGGGCCCTCGAGGGGATCGCCCGGGCCGCCGGCGGCCGGGTGGCCTATGTCAAACCCCACGGGGCGCTGTACAACCAGGCGGCGGTGGACCGGGGGCTGGCCGGCGCCGTCGTCGACGCCGTCCTGCCCTTCGGGCTTCCTCTTCTCTGCCCGCCAGTCTCGGAGCTGGCGGCGGCGGCCGACGGGGCCGGGCTGGAGGTGGTGGGCGAGTGCTTCGCCGACCGGCTCTACGCGCCGGACGGGACCCTCGTCCCCCGCGACCGTCCCGGCGCCGTCCTCCACGACCCCGACCGCGTCGTGGCCCAGGCCCTCGGCCTCGCCCTGGGCGGCAAGGTCACCGCGGTCGACGGCTCGGACATCGACCTGCAGGCGGCCTCGATCTGCGTCCACGGCGACACCCCGGGCGCTCTGGAGCTGGCCCGCCGGGTGAGGGCGGCGCTGGAGGACGCGGGCGTCACCGTGCGTCCCTTCGCGTGACGGGGGTGCGCCCGACACCTTTCGGGGACCGGGCGCTACTCGTCGAGCTCGGCGCCGCCGCCGACGTCCACCGGTTGCGTACCGCCATCGCCGGCGCCGACCTCCCCGGGGTCGAGGACGTGGTGGCCGGAGCCACCAGTGTCGTCGTCATCACCACCCCGGGGGCCGTGGACCTCGAGGCGCTGGCCGCCCGGGTGTCGGCGCTGCCCATCAGCGAGGCTGACGGTGGCGCCGGCCGGCTGGTCACCATCCCGGTCAGCTACGACGGGCCCGACCTCGACGACGTCGCCTGCCATTGCCGGATCTCCTCCGGCGAGGCGGCCCGCCGCCACCGCGCCCCCACCTACACCGTGGCCTTCATGGGCTTCTCACCCGGCTTCGCCTACCTGACCGGCGGCGACCCGGCCCTGCGGGTCCCCCGCCTCCACACGCCCCGACCGCGTGTGCCCGCCGGCGCCCTGGCCATCGCCGACGACCTGACCGCCGTCTACCCCCAGTCCACGCCGGGAGGCTGGCGGATCATCGGCACCGCCCACCGCGCCATGTTCGACGCCGGCCGCCGCCCGCCGTCCCTGCTCGAGCCCGGCGACCGGGTCCGCTTCGTCGACGGCGACAGGCCGTCCGACGGGCAGATCCAGGCCATCGAGGGCTCAGCGACCACCGGAGGGGCGGGGCCGGCGCCGGCCCCGGGCCGGTGGGTCGAGGTGGTCAAGGCCGGGCCACTGACCACCGTGCAGGACGGAGGACGGCCCGGGTTCGCCCATCTGGGCGTCCCCCGCGCCGGGGCGGCGGACCCGGCCTCGCTGGCGTCTGCCAACCGGGCGGTCGGCAACCCGCCGGCCACCGCCGGGCTGGAGGCCACGGTGTCCGGCCCCCGCCTCGTGTTCGGGCGCCCCGGCCGGGTGGCGGTGGTGGGCGCCGCCGCCAGCGTGGACGGCGAGGAAGTGACCGAAGCCGAGGCGCACCCGGTGCCCGAAGGGGGGGTGCTGACGGTCGGGGCGGCTCGACCGGGGCTGCGGGCCTACGTGGCGGTAGACGGCGGCTTCGCCTGCGCGGCGGTGCTCGGCAGCCGCTCGGCCGACACCCTCTCCGGGCTGGGGCCACCGCCACTGAGCACCGGCCAGCGCCTGCCGCTCGGTGAGGCCAGCCCTGAACCGCCCCGGGTGCCGCCCGACCGGGCCCATCGGCCGCCGGGCGGCGAAGTAGCGGTGCGGGTAGTCGACGGCCCCCACGCCGACCGGTTCCCCGGCGGGGCCAGGTCGCTCTGCGACTCGCTCTTCACCGTCACCACCATGACGGACCGGACCGGCGTGCGCCTCACCGGGGCGGCCCTCGCCAGCCGGGGCGCGGCGGAGGTTGAGCCCCTCGGCATGGTCCCCGGCGCCGTGCAGGTCCCAGGCGGAGGCGAGCCGATCGTGCTGCTGGCCAACCACGCCACCACCGGTGGATACCCGGTGGTCGGCGTGGTGTGCACCGCCGACCTTCCCCTGCTGGCTCAGGCCCGTCCCGGCGCCCGGGTCCGCTTCGTCGCCGTCACCCCGGCGGAGGCCGCCGCCGCTCTGGCGTCGATCCGTTACCGGTAGAGCGAGCGGACGGTGCTTATGGCGGCGTCGACGATGGCCGCCTCCGCCTCGGGGCCGAACTGGGTCATGCCCACCTCGTAGCCGCCCTCCGGAAAGGCCCGGGCTGGAGGCACGTAGCCCACCGATCCGTTGGCGTAACCGGCGACGAGCAGGGCCGGCAGCCCACACCGGTCGACCAGCTCGGCGCCGGTCTCGGCGAAGAACTCGCCGGGAAGGGACACCACCGCGCACTGGTCCGACAGCCGCAGAGCCTGGACCTCCAGACGCTGGGTCTGCCGGTCGGTGGGGACCGGCGGAAACAGGCGCGACGTAGCCAGCTCGTTGATCCGAGCCGACAGCTCCCGCCGCTGGCGGACGTCGGTGGTGGTCTCGAGGGTCGCCTCCATCTCGCGCAGGTCGCCCTCCACCTCTCGGCGGCTACGGCGGGGCCGGCGGGGCAGCTCGAGCTCGGTGCGGGCGGCGGCGAGGCTGAGCGGCGCGATCAGCTGCCCCGGGCAGGGAACCTCGATGTCTTCCGACCAGCTCAGGTTGATGCACCACTGGCCGGTGTCGAGGGGGCGCATCTCCTGGGCGAGTCGGCCGACCGCGCCGGCCAGGACGCCCCCCACCCGCTCGACTTCGGCCCGGTCGTGGCGCGACCAGACCGGGTTGACGTCACCGCACGCGCCCTGCAGGTAGATCGCCGTCCCCCCCAAGAGCGACTCGACGCTACGAGCCATCGCCCCGGGGAAGTCGGGCGAGTACTCGAGGTTGTCGTGCTCGAGCACGGTGGCGTGGCAGGCGTAGCTCACCAGGGTGGCGACCGGCGGCGCCGGCTGCGACCGGTCGCACAGGAGGACCTGGGCGGTGGACTGCACCGGTCCGCCGGGATCGCGCCGGTTCTGGCTGACCGTCGCCACCTCCACCGCCCCCAGCTTCAGCGTCACCGGCTCGAGGCTTCTGTGGGCCATGGCCACGGCCCCGGCCACCTGCCGAGCGACGACGTTGGTGTATTCGGGGTCCTCGGCCGAGCGGAAGCCGGACGGGCCGGCGTGGGTGTGGGTAGCGCCCACCAGAACGGCGTCGGCGGGCAGGCCGAGCGTCTCCTCGATGAGGCGACGGCTGACGGACACCACCTCGCTCCCCACCCCCAGCAGGTCGCACACGGCGAGAGCCACACTGCTCCGGCCGTCGGAGAGCACGAGGGCGCGAACGAACAGCGGGTCCATGATGCCGACCGATCCCGACGTCCGCTTCCCGTAGCCGCCCATGCGGGCGCCGACGGGTGGCGTGATGTCGGCGACGGCCGCGCCAGCGAGGGCGTTCGAGCTCACGTCACCTCGCTGAAGTCGGCGGAGGCGACCGACGTGAGGCGAATGCCGTGCTCCTTCACCGCCCGGCGGACGGCGCCATCCGTCAACACCGCCAGGTCGGAGACCCGGTACTCCTCGGCCCAGGCGTATACCGGCGAAGAGGCCGACGTCAGGGAGGCCAGCTCCGCGCCTCCGACACCGGGGTGGGTGACGAGGAGGTGCACGCCCGGCGCCAGGCCCTCCAGCCACGCCAGTAGCCATGGCAGCTTCTCGGAGGCCTTTCGTTGGGAGAGCGACCTGATCGACGTGAAGCGCAGCGACGTGGGCAACCCCGGGTACAGGAACGGCGCGCCGAGCTCTTGCGACACCCGCTCGTAGGCGGCCTCGCACACCAGGCCCATGTGAACGTCGAGGTAGCCGAGGGAGAGACCGGATCCGCTGATCCGCGCCGCCTGGGCCAGCAGCTCGGCCTCTGCGTCGGCGGCGTTGATGGCGGCCGCCGCCTCCGCCACCGTGTCGCGGAAGTAACCGTCCGGTCCTACCAACGACCGGCCTCGGGTCAGCGGCCGCCACCGGAAGTTCTCCCAGTCGCAGGTGAGGGTCTGGTGCAGTCCCAGGGGAATGTCGTGGACGGCGGCCAGCCTCAGCGCCTCGTCCACCCACGGGCAGGGGGCCATGGCGGACGCCTGGGTGAGGATCCCGTCGGTGAGGGCGGTCACCACACCAGCGTTGACGGCGTGGCACATGCCGAAGTCGTCGCCCTGAACGACGAGCTGCACCGCCCCGTCCGCCACGGGGGCATGCTATGGGCCGGCGAACAGGGGGTCCGGGTGGGCGAGCAGAAGCTGGCGATCGACGGCGGCAAGCCGATGCTGCCCCGGCCCCTCGAGATCGGCAAAGGCGTCTCACTGCTCGGTGACGAGGAGCGCAAGGCGGTCCTCGAGGTCCTCGAGAGCCGGTCTTTGTTCCGCTACTACGGCCCCCACCTGCTCGCCAAGGTCGAGGCGTTCGAACGGGCCTCCTGTGACCTGCTGGGGTCCACCTACGCCGTCGCCACCTCATCGGGCACGGCGGCCATCCGCGCCGGTCTGGCGGCGCTCGGCGTCGGCTGCGGTGACGAGGTGGTGGTGCCGGCCTTCACGTTTATCGCCACGGTGAACGCGGTGGTGACCATGGGGGCGGTCCCTGTCTTCGCCGAGATCGATGACAGCTGGGGGATGGACCCGGGCGATCTGGACGGGCGGATCACCGATCGCACCGCCGCGGTGATACCGGTCCACCTCGAGAACTGCGCCTCTGACATGGATCCTCTTCTCGAGGTGTGCAGGCGCTACGGCGTCCCGGTGCTGGAGGACACGGCCCAATCGATGGGCGCGACCTACCGCGGGCGTTCATTGGGCACGATGGGCGACCTCGGCGCTTTCTCCCTGCAGCTGGAGAAGAACGTCACCAGCGGGGAGGGCGGCCTGCTGGTGAGCGACGACGAGCGCTTGTACCTGCGGGCCGCCCGCTACCAGGACCAGGGTGGACAGTTCGTCACCAGCACCGGCTCCGAACGGGGGACCGGCGAGATCGAGCCGTTCGTCGGCGAGAACCTGCGCATGACCGAGATCGCCGGTGCCATCGCCGGCATCCAGTTGACCAAGCTCCCCGGGCTGCTCGCCGCCCAGCGGGCCAACCACCGACGCATCCTGCGGGCGATCGGCGAGCCACCCGGCCTCGAGTTCCGTCGCCGGCCGGACGCCGAAGGCGACGGCTGCTCGAGCATCGGGTTCTTCCTCCCCGACGCCGACCTCGCCCGCCGTTTCGCCAAGGCGCTGATCGCCGAGGGACTGCCCGCCGGCCGGATGTACCGCGGTCAACCGGTGTACGCCACCGAGTCGATCCTCCAGAAGCGCACCGCGTCCGGCAAGGGCGGCCCGTGGAACTGCGCCGAGCATCCGACCGGGGTCGACTACCGCATGGGCATGTGCCCTCACACCGAGGACCTGGCCGCCCGGTCGGCGCTGGTCATGGTGGCGGCCTCCTACACCGCCTCGCAATGCGACGCGGTGGCCGAGGCGATCCTGAAGGTCTGCGGCGCTCTGCTCGGCCGGTGACGCTTCGCATCGGGCTGGTGGGCTGCGGCACCATCGCCCGCCGCTCGCACCTTCCGTCCTTGCGGGCCGCGGGGGACGCCGACGTCGTCGCCTTCGCCAGCCGCTCTCGATCCTCCGCCGAAGTTGCCGCCGGGGAGTGGGGGTCGGGGCGGGTCTACGACGACTGGCGCCGGTTGGTGTCCGATAGTGACGTCGACGCGGTCGACATCTGCTCGCCCAACCGGTCCCACGCTCCGGTGGCGGTGGCGGCGGCGGAGGCCGGCAAGCACGTGCTGGTGGAAAAGCCCATGGCCTGCACCGTCGAAGAGGCCGACCGCATGATCGACGCCGCCCGGGCCGCCGGGGTCGTCCTGGCGGTGGCCCACAACGTGCGCTTCGCTCCCCCGTTCTTCACCGCCCACCGCGTAGTGGCCGACGGGGCGATCGGCGAGGTGGTCGGGTTCCGCGCCGGGTTCGGCCACGCCGGGCCCCAGGAGTGGGCTCCCGAGGCGACCTGGTTCTTCGACCACGCCCAGTCAGGAGGTGGCGCCCTCATCGACCTCGGCATCCATGTCGCCGACCTGATCCGGTTCGTCGTGGCCGACGAAGTGGTCGACGTCTCCGCTCTCCTCTCGCGCCGTCACGACGGCGTGGACGACGCCGCCCAGGTCATCATGCGCACCGGGGGCGGGGCCGTGGGCAGCTTCCATGCCAGCTGGCGGGCCCGCCCGGGCCCCGACCACCAGCTGACGGTGTTCGGCACCGAGGGCACCCTGCACCTCGACCGCCGCACCCCGCTCACCCTGCAACGCCAGGGGGAGAAGCCCGAACGGATCGAGCCGCAGGCCCCGCCCGGTGACCTGTTCGCCGGCTTCGTGTTGGCCTGCACCACGGGGTCCCCGCCACCGGTCAGCGCCGAAGAGGGTCGGGCGGCGCTGGCCATCGTGGAGGCCGCCTACCGCTCCGACGCCACCGGGCGCACAACCGCCCCGGCGTGAGCCCGGTCAGACCCGGCGCTTGGGCTCCGTCTTCTTGGTGAGGAGGCCGGCCTCGCGTTGGAAGTCGCCGGCGTCCTCGAACCCCTTGTAGACGCTGGCGAAGCGGAGGTAGGAGACGTCGTCCAGGCCGGCCAGGCGCTCGAGCACCGAGACTCCCACCTGCTGGCTGGTGACCTCACCGCCGGCCAGCCGCATCTCCTCCTCGACCTCGAGGGCCAGCTCCTCCATCTGCTCGCCGCTCACCGGCCGGTTCTTGGTGGCCGACCTGATGCCGGCCACCACCTTGGCCCGGTCGAACGGCTCTCGGGCGCCCGAACGCTTCACCACCACGACGGGAACCTCTTCCACCCGCTCGAAGGTGGTGTAGCGGCGGGAACAGGCGAGACATTCGCGCCGGCGACGGATGGCGGCGCCGTCCTCGGCCAGGCGCGAGTCGACCACCTTGTCGTCGACGCTGGAGCACCACGGGCACCGCACAATGACCGACGCTACCGCCGGCCACTCAAGGTCAGGGCAGGTTGAGCTGCTCGCCCGGAACCGGCCCGGAGCCGTGCAGCTCCGCGGTCAGGGCGGCCACGAGCGGCCGAGGATCACCGCCCGGACGCAGGCGCTCGGCGATCGACCACAGCGTGTCACCTGGCTGCACCACGTAGACGGCGGCAGACGCCGGACGGGGCAGCTGCCCGGAGGCGGTGAGGGGCCCGCCCCCGAGCAGGCCCACGCCCGCCCGACCGACCGGCACGGCCGCGGTGGCCAGGAGGAGCACCGCGATCCGACGCCGCCGGTAGACGGCACGGCGCGACGCCGGCCTGAGCGAGACACGGCGCTGGCGCCGGGTGGGAGCAGGGAGCAGCGCCGGGCCGAACGGCTCGGGGCAAAGATCAGCGACATCGGGCTCCCACCGGGGATAAGCCACCGCTGCCATAGCCGCCTCCTGTCCTCTTAGGAACCGGTGACCCACCGGCCCGCCGGTCCGTCCGGCATGTCGAATGTGTGTTCGATAGACACAGAACCACGAACGCACGTTCGAGTCAAGCCGAAATCGAACAGGTGTTTGCCTCAGGCCCTCGTCGGTGTTACGGTGCCCGTCATGTCCGCCACCACCAGGCCCGCTGCCGACTCGGACACCGTCCTCACCGGCAAGCGTCGCCAGATACTGGACTTCATCGCCGAGCAGCTGCGCGACCGGGGCTATCCCCCGTCAGTCCGCGAGATCGGCGAGGCGGTGGGGCTGACGTCCTCGTCAACCGTCCACGCCCACCTGGCGACGCTGCAGCGCCAGGGCTTCCTCCGGCGCGACCCCACCAAACCCCGGGCGATCGAGGTGCGCTACGACCCGTCGTCGGGGGCGGCGGTCGAGCGGCGGCCGGCCCGCCACGTGCCGCTGGTGGGCGACGTGGCCGCCGGCGCCAACGTGCTGGCCCAGGAAAACGTTGAGGAGCTCCTGCCCCTGCCGGAGGAGTTCACCGGCGACGGCCAGCTGTTCATGCTCCGGGTCCGCGGCGACTCGATGATCGAGGCGGGCATCCTCGACGGCGACTACGTCGTGGTCCGGTCCCAACCCACGGCCGACAAGGGCGACATCGTGGTGGCCGGGGTGCCCGGCGACGAAGGAACCGTCAAGAAGTACTCCCGGCGGGGCTCCAAGGTGGTGCTGGTGCCGGCGAACCCTCGCCTCGAGCCGGTCGAGTACGACCCGTCCGAGGTGACACTCTATGGCAAGGTGGTCAGCGTCCTCAGGCGCCTGTAGCCTCGGGTCTTCCCCGCCACGCTTCCCACCACTCAGCGCCGCCCGCTCGCGGTCGGCCCGCACTCACCGTGGCATTTTCGACGCGGATATTCCGGACTGGGCGCTCGGGGGGTATAGCCCCACCCGAAAACGGACAAGAAACCGGTCCAGCTCTCGCGCAAGAAGGTCGATCGCCACATGGTGCAGACACTCCAGCGGCCCCCGCTTCCGGAACCGCCGCCCGCCGCCGCCCCCCCCACCCCCGAGGGACCGGGGCCAGCGGGCATCGTCATCACGACCGTGCTGGTCGTGATCCCCCTGCTGGCGCTGGTCGCCGGCATCGGCTGGGTCGCCGTGGGCAACCGGGTGAGCTGGCTGGATGTGGGCCTCACCGTGGGGCTCTACCTCGTGACCGGACACGGGGTGACCGTCGGCTACCACCGCCTGTTCACCCACAAGTCCTTTCGGGCGCCGACCTGGCTGCGGGTGGTCCTGGCCGTGTGCGGCTCGATGGCGGTGGAGGGTGGCCCCGTCTCTTGGGTAGCGAACCACCGCGCCCACCACCAGATGGCGGACCAGCCGGGGGACCCCCATTCCCCCCATCGTTACGGCACCACGCCGTGGGCCCTGGTGAAGGGGCTGGGGTGGGCCCATGTCGGCTGGCTGTTCCGGGCCCCGCCGGCCCAGGTCGACCGCTACGCCCGCGACCTGACCCGCGACCGCTACGTCGCCGCCGTCGACCGGGCCTTTCCGGCCCTGGCCGTTCTCTCCTTCGCCCTGCCCTTCGCCATCGCCTGGGCGGCGACCGGGTCGCTGTCGTCGGCCGGGTGGGCGTTGCTGTGGGCCGGCGCCGTCCGGGTGGCGCTGCTGCACCACATCACCTGGTCGGTCAACTCGATCTGCCACGTCGTCGGGTACCGGCCCAACCAGACCCGCGACCGCTCGACGAACGTGTGGCTGCTGGCCGTGCTCTCGATGGGCGAGTCGTGGCACAACCACCACCACGCCTTCCCTGCCTCGGCCCGCCACGGCATCGGCCGGGGGCAGATCGACACCTCGGCCCGCCTGATCTGGCTGTTCGAGCGGTTGGGCTGGGCCAGCCGGGTGCGCTGGGTCAGGGCCGGCGAGCTCGCACAATGAGCGAGAACGGGGCGATGCGGCTGTCGGCCACCTCGGGCCGGCGCCGGGCGAGCGCCTCGTCGGCGCACGGCTCCCCGAGCTCCTCGAGGATGAAGCCGGCGTCGATGAACCCGTTCAACCATCCCGCCAGCGTCCGGCGGTAGTAGCGGACCCGAAACGGCCTGACCGAGGCCCGGAGGTCCTCGGGGGCAGCGCCGAAGGTCCAGGTCTCTTCGATCGGCCCGTCCTCGAAGTAACCACCGGTGGCCAGGGCCACTCGATCGCCGTTGCGTCGGTGACCCACTTCCGCACCGGCGTCAGCGTCAACGGGTGCACGATGGAGAACTGGCAGAAGCCGCCGGAGCGCAGGACCCGGTGGCTCTCGGCCAGGGCTGCGGCCGGGTCGGGGATGTCCATGAGTGACATGAAGCCCACCACGAAATCGACCGAGCGCGAGCGCAGCGGCAAGTGGTGAGCGCTGCCCTGCAGATAGCGGATCCCGAGCGGGTCGGCGGCCTCCTCGGCCCGGGCCGCGTCCACGAAGGTCCGGCTGACGTCGAGACCCACCACCCGTCCCGCTCGCCGTCGCAGCAGCCGGGTGTTGTGTCCCTCGCCGCAGCCGAGGTCCAGGCCGCTCGAGGTGCTGACGTCGGGGAGCATGGCGAGGAAGGCCGGCGTGTTGACCAGGTCGCGGTACACGTCGTAGCCGGCCCGCGACAGCTCGATCCACGCCGGGGCGTTGGCCTCCCACCGCTGCGCCGCCTCGCGGTCGCTCACCGGGCCAGGGCCCTCAACGACCGGCGGTAAGGGCGGGCGGCGATCCCATCGTCCGTGATGATCGCCGTCACCAGCCGGGCCGGCGTCACGTCGAAGGCGCGGTTATCGACGGCGGTGCCCGTCGGGGCCAGCCGCCGACCGCCGGTCATGACCACCTCTTCGGGCGGGCGGCGCTCGACCGGTATCGAGCGTCCGGTGGTACAGCCGAAGTCGACGGTCGAGAGCGGGGCGGCCACGTAGAAGGGGATGCGGTGGTGGCGGGCCAGCACGGCGAGCGAGTAGGTGCCCACCTTGTTGGCCACGTCACCATTGGCCGCGATGCGATCGGCCCCGACCATCACGCAGTCGACCTCGCCGGCCGCCATGAGTGAGGCGGCCGCCGAGTCCACGATGAGGGTCGCCGGTATGCCGATGCGGTCCAGCTCCCACGCCGTGAGTCGACTTCCCTGCAGCACCGGGCGGGTCTCGCCGACCCAGACCATCGGATGCTTCCCGGACTCGTGGGCGGCCCGGATCACCCCCAGGGCGGTGCCGTAGCCGGCGCAGGCGAGTGAGCCGGTGTTGCAGTGGGTCAGCACCCTCGAGCCCTCGCCCAGCAGCTCGGCCCCCAGCGCACCCAGCCGGCGGTTGCGCCGCACGTCCTCGGCGGCGATCTCCAGCACCTCGGCGACCGGGTCGGCGGACGCCAGCGCCCGCTCTACCCCCCACTTGAGGTTGACCGCCGTGGGCCGGGTGGCGACGATGCGTTCGGCGGCGGCGGCCAGGTCCTCACCGCGCCATGAGGCCAGGGCGATGCCCATGGCGCCGGCGACGCCCAGCGCCGGCGCGCCCCTGACCGCCAGCTCGGCGATGCAACGGCACAGCTCCTCCACGGTGGCGGCCTCGATGAAGCGCAGGTCCTCGGGCAGGCCACGCTGGTCGACCAGACGCACCAGCCCGTCGCCCCACTCGATGGTCGGCGGGATCGGATCGCTCGAGGCCCTTGGCACACCGATGGGCCCAACCTAACCTCGCCCGCCGAGGGCGAGGTGGGGTCATGGCTGACATCTTGGTGATCGGCGGCGGGGTGGTGGGACTAGGCACCGCCATGCTGCTGGCCGAGGACGGGCACCAGGTGACGGTGCTGGAACGCGACCCGGCCCCACCCCCGCCGACACCGGAGGAGGCCTGGGAGACCTGGGAGCGCAAGGGGGTGAACCAGTTCCGCCTCCCCCACTTCTTCCTCGCGCCCTACCGCGCCATCCTCGACCACGACCTGCCCCGGGTGGCCAAGGCCGTCGACGCCGCCGGCGGGCTGCGCCAGAACCCCTACCTCGAGGTGCCCGAGCAGATCCGCGGGCCGGAGCAGCCCGGAGACTCCGACCTCGGGGTGCTCACCGCCCGACGCCCGGTCATGGAGGCGGCGCTGGCCTCGGTGGCCCCGTCCACCCCCGGTCTAGGCGTCCGGCGGGGTGTGGCGGTCAGCGGGCTGGTGACGGGGCCGTCGGCCCGGCCCGGCGTGGCCCACGTCGTCGGGGTGCGCACCGACGCCGGAGAGGAGATCCGGGCCGATCTGGTGGTCGACATGATGGGCCGTCGCTCGCCGCTGCCCCGATGGCTCGAGGAGGCCGGTGCCCGGCCCCCGGTGGAGCTGCTGGAGGACTGCGGCTTCATGTACTACGGCCGCCACTTCCGGTCACGAAACGGCGCCCTGCCCTTCGCCTTCGGGCCCCCGATCCAACACCTCGGTTCGATTTCGAGCCTCACCTTGGTGGCGGACAACTCGACCTGGAGCCTGGTCATCGTCACCAGCGCCAAGGACAAGGCGCTCTACCCGTTGCGCGAGCCCGAGCGGTGGGACCGCCTGGTCCGCTCCCTTCCGCTGGTCGCCCACTGGCTCGACGGTGACCCGATCGACGACCGGGTGCAGACGATGGCCAAGATCGAGGACCGTCATCGAGGCTTCCTCGTCGACGGTGAGCCGGTGGTCACCGGCGTGGTGGCGGTGGCCGACGCCTGGGCCTGTTCGAACCCGTCGGTCGGCCGGGGGGCGTCGATCGGCATGATGCACGGACGGTTGCTGCGCGACACCCTGCGCGACGCTGGGCTCGACGACCCCTACCGCTTCGCATCGGCCTTTCACCGCTCGACCGAGGCGGAGATCGAGCCGTGGTTCCGCTGGACGCTGTTCGGCGACCGGCACCGTCTGGCCCAGGTCGACGCGGCCATCAACGGAGACGAGTACCGACCGGGCGACGAGAAGTGGGAATCCGAGCAGGCCCTGACCGCGGCCGCCGGCAAGGACCCCGATCTGCTCCGGGCGATGATCAGAGCGAACCTGCTGGTGGAGCCCCTCGACAAGTCGCTGACGCCGGCGTTGATCGACAAGGCCCTTCAGCTCGGCGGCAACTGGCGCGAGGAGCCCGTTCCGGCGCCACCACGTCCCCAGCTGGTGGCGCTGGCCAACGACTGACCCAACCGCGCAGATCCAACAAGGAGGAACATGGCCCGCGTCGAGGTGGACGGAGTCGGAATCAACTACGAGGTGACGGGCGACGGTCGCCCGGTGGTGCTGTTGCACGGCTTCCCCGACACCGGCCGCCTCTGGCGCAACCAGGTGCCCGCTCTGGCGGAAGGCGGCTTCCGGGTGATCGTGCCCGACCTGCGGGGCTACGGGCAGTCCGCCAAACCGGCGGAGGTGGACGCCTACTCCCTGCCGCTGCTGGTCGGCGACGTGATGGGTGTGCTGGCCGACGCCGGGGTCGAGAAGGCCCACGTCGTGGGCCACGACTGGGGCGCCGCCCTGGCCTGGGCCATGGGCGCGCTGACGCCGCAGCTGGTGGACCACCTGGTGGCCCTGTCGGTGGGCAACCCGGCAACCTTCCTGCGCACCCTCGAGCAGCACGAGAAGTCGTGGTACATGCTGCTGTTCCAGTTCCCCGAACTGGCTGAGCGCTGGCTGAGCCAGGACGACTGGGCGAACTTCCGCACCTGGAGCCACCACCCGGACGCCGACGCCGTTATCGCCGAGCTCGAGGCCAACGGGTCGCTCACGGCCGGGCTCAACTGGTACCGGGCCAACATCCCGCCCGAGTCGTGGGTCAACCCGCCCATGGAGCTGCCGCCCGTCCCGGCGCCGACCATGGGGGTGTGGAGCACGGGTGACATCGCCCTCACCGAGGTCCAGATGACCGACTCGGCCAAGAGCGTCTCCGGCCCGTGGCGCTACGAGCGTCTTGACGGGCCCGGTCACTGGATGCAGCTCGAGGCGCCCGACCGGGTGAGCTCCCTCCTCCTCGACTTCCTGCCCTGCTGAAGGCTCAACCCTCCGGCTGGGCGAGACTCGACTCGGCCAGCTCGCGGAACTCGTCGGGCACCCGGCGCTCGTCCGAGAGGGCGACGGTGGCGTAGCCCACGGCTTCGCGCCCGAAGCGGGCGCGGACGCGATCGACCGCCTGGTCGACGGCGGAGCGGGCCGCCCCGATCTCCGACCCGGGACGTAGACGTTCGTCGCCGAAGCCCAGGGGAAGCTCGAGCTGCACCGCCGGCTGGCCGACGAGATGGGAGACCGACACCGCCAGGAGGGTGATCTGGCGCTCGGAGCTGTTGTCGGCCAACGCCCCGGCGACCAGCTCGGCCGCCACCTCGGTGAGGGTCAGGGTGGCCGACACGGGCCGGGGCAGGGTGATCGACCGGGTCACCGACCGCATGCCCGGAAACCGCACCCGGACAGTGATGGTGCGCCCGGCCTGGCCGGCCGCCCGCAACCTGCCGGCCACCCGGTCGGCCAGGTAGGCGAGCGTCCCGCGGATCACATCCGGCTCGGCCCACCGGCGGCCCAGGGCGACCTGCGCCCCCACCGACGCGGCCCGCCGGCCCCCTTGCACCCGGCGAGGGTCGCGATCGGTGGCCAGCGCCCCCAGCTTGGCCCCCACCGCCTGGCCGAGGAGGCCTTGCAGCAGCGGGGTGGGCGTGGCGGCCAGCTCGCCGATGGTGTGGATCCCCTTTGCGGCCAGCTGGGCCCGGGTGGCCGGTCCGACGCCCCAGACCAGCTCCACCGGCAGCGGTCGCAGGAAGTCGAGCTCCCGTCCCCTCTCCACCACCACCAGCCCGTCCGGCTTGGCCACCTGGGAGGCGATCTTGGCCAGGTGCTTGGTGCCGGCTACGCCGACCGACACGGCCAGCCCCACCTCGTCTCGCACCCGCGACCGGATCTGAGCGGCGATGGCGGCCGGTGAGCCGAACAGATGGGTCGAGCCGGCGACGTCGAGGAAGGCCTCGTCGATCGATATGCGCTCGACGTTTGGCGTGTAGTGGCCCAGCACGTCGACCACCTGGTCGCCGAGTTGTTGGTATTGGCGGAAGTGCCCGGCGACGAAGCGCAGCTTCGGGCACAGCTGGCGGGCCCGCCAGCCGGCCATGCCGGCGGCCACCCCGAACGCCTTGGCCTCATAGGACGCGGCCAGCACCACGCCCCCACCCACCGCCACCGGTTTGCCCCGCAGGCGGGGATCGAGAAGCTGTTCGACCGAGGCGTAGAAGGCGTCGAGGTCGGCGTGGAGGATGGTGGCCGGGCCCGGTCCCGACATGGTCGGGAAGGGTACTCGAACGTGTGTTCGCTTCGCTCAGAGATACTGGCGGCGGAGGAGGCCGTGGGTGAGCACGTCGATGACGGTGGCCCGCCCGGTGGCGTCATCGATGTCGGCGGAGTCAGGGTCGCCCCTCCGGTGGCGGGCGAACCAAGCCTGGGTCTCCAGCACCAGCCGGGCGGTGGTGGGCACGTCGACCAGCGGACGCAGGTAGCCGTCGTCGGCCCGCATCTGCAGGTAGGCGGTGAGCGCCCAGATGACCGGGCGGCGCATGCGCAGGTAGTAGGCCTCGAACAGCTCGGGCATCTCCTGAGCGGAGCGCTCGATGATGGCCTGCAGTCGCCGCGAGCCGGCGGTGCCGTCATAGAGCTCGTCGATGACGGCCGACAGCTCGGCGACCACGTCGTCGGGGTGGCGCACGGACAAAGCCGCAGCCAGGGGTCCCTCGTGAGCCACCAGGGCGTCGAGGTGGGCCCGGACCCGCTCCATGGTGACAGCCGGGTCGACGCCTGGCAGCGGCAGGGTCGAGGTCGCCAGCACCTCCGGGTCGACCGCCGCCTCGATGCACCAGTGGAACAACGCTTCCTTGCTCTCGGCGTAGTTGTAGAGCGCCCCCGCCGACATGCGCAGGTCGCGGGCCACGTCGGCCATCTGGGTGCGTTGGAACCCCTTCTCGGCGAAGGCGAGGGTCGCGGCCCGGATCACCTCGCTCAACCGCTCCGGCGGCCTTGACCTGGGCACGGGCTTAACTGTATAAGTGAATCACTTATTCAGCAACGGGGCGGGGGGGGAGTCTTGAACGCTACGACGACGGTGGCCCCGCCGGCACCGCATCACCAGGACGGGGGCCCGGTGGCGACCCTGTTCCCGGTCGAGGCCCGGGCCCTGGCTCTGATCGCCGGGGCCAAGCTGGCCTTCCACCTGGCCACTGCCTCGCTCTACGGCCTGCACCGCGACGAGTTCTACTACCTGGCTGCCGGGCGCCATCCGGCCGCTGGCTACGTCGACCAGCCGCCGCTCACCCCGCTCGCCTACCGGGCCTGGTCGGCGATCTTCGGGTCCTCGCAGCTGTCGCTGCACGCCATGGCGGCGGCCCTGAGCGTGCCCATGGTGGTGCTGGCCGCCCTGATGGCCCGAGAGCTGGGCGGCGGGCGCTGGGCCCAGCGGGTCACGATGACGGTGGCGGCGGTGGGGACCATCTTCACCACCACCTTCCACTTCGCCAGCACGGCCACGTTCGACCTCGAGTTCTGGGCTCTGGCCACCTGGCTGCTGCTGCGCCTGCTGCGCACCGGGGACGGGCGGCTGTGGGCCCCGATCGGCGCCGTCGCCGGAGTGGGCTTCGAGAACAAGCACACCATGGTCGTGTGGTGCGCGGCCGTCGCCCTCGGCCTCCTCGTGTGTCGGCGGTGGCGACTGCTGGCCACTGGATGGCTGGCGGTGGGCGCCGCCCTGTTCGTCGTGCTGGCCACCCCCAACCTGGTGTGGCAGGCGACCCATCACTGGACGAGCCTGACCTTCTACTCGGCCCTGCGACACCGGACCGCGTCGCAGAACCTGGTCCTGTTCTGGCCCATGCAGCTGGGGCTGATGACGGCGGCCGGAACGGTGCTCGTCGTCGGCGGCCTCCGGTGGCTGCGCCGCCATGCAGACGCGGAACCCTTCCGACCGCTGTGGCCGGCGTTCGCCGCCGTCGTCGTCTTCTACTTCGTAACGGCGGGCAAGGGCTATTACCCGGGCAGCATCTACCTGCCGGTAGTGGCGGCCGGGGCGGTGGCGGTGGAGCGGGCGTGGACGGCGGCGGGCCGGCGGCGGTTGTTGGCTGCGGTCGTCGCCACCGGGCTCGTGGCCGCCCCCGTGTTCACGCCGATCCTGCCGGCTGGCGCCGCCACCAGCCTCGGGCTCGACAAGATCAACTCCGATCTGGGGGCCATGCTCGGTTGGCGCGACATCGTCGACCAACTCGCCGGCGTGTACCGCGCCCTGCCGGCGGCCCAGCAGGGCTCGGCCGTGTTCCTGACCCGCGACTACAGCGAGGCGTCCGCCCTCACCTACTGGCGCCACGAGGAGAAGGTGCCGGCGGCCATCAGCGGCCACAACAACGTCTGGTTGTGGGGGTGGGCGCCGGCCGCCCACGCCCGGACCGTCATCGCCGTGGGCATCCCTCCCTCGACGCTCGACCGCTACTTCGCCACCGTGACCCTCGCCGGGAAGCTGCACGCCCGTCACGGCGCCATCGACCCCATCGAGGACGGGGTCAGGGTCTGGGTGTGCACCGGTCGACGGGCGCCCTGGGCCACCATGTGGCCCAGCCTCCGGTTCTACGCTTGAGGCCAGTCGACCAGAGGGGGAGACGATGGGACGCTTCGAGCGGGGGCTGCGGCTGGCCCGAGCCAGTTGGGAGGTCCTGCGGGGCGACGCTCAGCTCATGTGGCTGCCGGTCGTGTCGACCCTCGCCATCCTGGTGTTCGCCACCGCCATCCTGTCCCCGACGTTCATCTCCGGGGTGCGCTCGACGAGCAGGGGCACGGTGTACCTGCTGTTCGCCGCCGTGTACTTCGTATCGAGTCTCATCGCCACGTTCTTCAACGCCGCCGTGGTGGCGGCGGCCAGCGACCGGCTGTCGGGCGGCCGGGGCACGGCGGTCGACGGCATGCGGACCGCCTGGTCGCGCATCGACCGGATCATCGCCTGGGCGGCGCTGTCGGCCACCGTCGGCCTGGTGCTGCGGGGCGTCGAGCAGCGGGCCGGCATCTTCGGGGCGGTGGTGGGCCGCCTCGCCGGGGTGGCGTGGTCGGTGGTCACCTTCCTCGTCGTACCCATCCTGGTGTTCGAGCCGGTGGGCCCGATCGAGGCGGTGAAGCGGTCGGGGCTGCTGTTCCGCAGCCGCTGGGGTGAGCAGCTGGTCGGCAACGGCTCCATTTCGGCGGCCATGATCATCCTGGCCATACCGCTGGCCCTCGTGTGCGCCGTCCTCGCCACCATCGCCGCCCCGCTGGCCATCGCCTTCGGGGTGCTCGCCTTCGGCGTGCTGATGGCCGCCGGCTCGGCCATGACCGCCATCTTCAACGCCGCCCTGTACCGGTACGCCGTCTCCGGCGAGGTGGTCGGGCCCTTCGGCGCCGACGACCTGCGCGGCGCCTTCCGCCGCCGCTGAGCGACGGCCCCGGCGGTCAGCCGGCGGTGTCGGCGCCGGGCGGGGCGGCGAACGGCATGGTGCCGAACCCCACGCCGGTGTGGTCGTAGGCCGCCGCCGGGTTGGCCCGCACCCGCTCGTCCAGCAGGTGGGCGTCCTCCCCGACGAGGATCCTCCACTTGCCCGCCCGCACCCCGTCGAGGATGACCGTGGCCGCCCCGGCGGCCGACAGCGGCGCGGCGTCGCGGAACGCCTCACCGATCATCTTCACCATCTGGCGCAGCTGGTCGGAAGGGATCTGGTCGGCGGGCAGGCCCCGCTTGGTGATGTCCGAGCGCACCTTGGCCAGGTCTTCCTCGGTCATGTCGTCCGGCTCGGGGGCGCCCAGATAGCGCCGGGAGTTGGTGACGATGTCGGTGCCGATGTGGCCCGGCATCACCACCGCCACCTTCACGTGGGGGGCGTTCACCCGCAGGTCCTCGATCATCGCCTCGGAGAAGCCCTTCACCGCGAACTTGGCGCTGCTGTAGGCGGTGTGCGGGATCCCCGGGCCGAGCGACGCCCAGAAGCCGTTGACGCTGCTGGTGTTGACCAGATACCCCTCGTCGGAGGCGATCATTAGGGGCAGGAAGGCCCGGGTGCAGTAGTACACACCCCACCAGTCGACGCCGAAGGTGCGCTCCCAGGACTCCCGTTCGTCGGCGATGAAGCTGCCGCCGCCGCCGATGCCGGCGTTGTTGAACAGCAGGTTGATGCGCTCCCCGTGGCGGGCCACCACCTCGTCGCGGAACGAGAGCACCTGCGACTCGTCCGACACGTCGCAGCGGTGGATGGTCACCTCCGCCCCGCCGCTGGCGGCCTCGTCGGCCTTGGCCTTGGTCTCCTCCAGGCCACCGGCGTTGACGTCACAGGTGGCGACGGTGCACCCGTCGGCGGCCAGCTGGACGACCAGCTCGCGGCCCATGCCTGAACCCCCGCCGGTGACGACAGCCTTCTTCCCCGCGAACTCCATGGCGTTCCCCCTCGGTCGTGGCCGAACGGTAGCCGAGGCGCTGGTCTACGGTCTGGCCGTGCCCGAGGCGGTGCTGTACGAGGAGTCAGGCGGCATCGCCGTCGTCACTTTGAACCGGCCGGACAAGCTCAACACCCTCAACGAGGCGGTGATCCAGGGGGTGGCCGACGCCGTCGACCGGGCGGCAGAGTCAACGGCGGCCCGCGCCGTCGTGCTGCGGGGCGCCGGCCGCACGTTCAGCGCCGGATACGACCTGGACTTCGAAGCCCGCGACCCGGGGTTCCACGCCCACGGTTATGGGGCGCCCTCGGTCGAGGCCCGGCCCGGGGCATGGGACCCGGTGCGCGACTACCACATG
This sequence comes from Actinomycetota bacterium, assembly GCA_021325435.1. Taxonomy (GTDB): domain Bacteria; phylum Actinomycetota; class Acidimicrobiia; order Acidimicrobiales; family JAJPHE01; genus JAJPHE01. The sequence goes on from JAJPHE010000138.1 coordinate 56,186, forward strand.
ATGAGTCACAACGCCCGGCGCTTCATGCGCATCTGGGAGTGTCCCAAGCCGGTGATCGCCGAGCTGCACGGATGGGCGGTCGGGGGGGCCACCGACCTGTTGCTGTGCTGCGATCTCATCTTCATGGCCGAGGACGCCCATCTCGGTTACGCCCCCTCACGCATCTTCGGCACTCCAACGACAATGCTCTGGGTCTACCGGGTCGGGCTCGAGCACGCCAAGGAGTTCCTGCTGTCCGGGGACGCGATCGACGCGCCTACGGCCCACCGGATCGGGCTGGTCTCCAAGCTGTTTCCGGGCGGGGCGCTCCACGAGGAGACGATGAGCTACGCCTCCCGCTTTCAGCACATCCCCGCCAACCAGCTGGCCCTCAACAAGCTGCTGATCAACCAGGCCTTCGAGAACATGGGTCTGCGCACCACCCAGCTGCTCGGCACCTTCTTCGACGGCGTCACCCGTCACACCGAAGAGGCCTACCGCTGGGTCGAGGACTTCTCGCGGCTCGGCTTTCGCGAGACCATCCGCCGGCGCGACGGCCCCTTCGGGGACTACGGGGAGAGGCCCCGGTCGTGAGCGGGCCCCCCGAGACGATCGACGCCGGCCCCTTCGCCACCTGGCTGGTCGCCACCGACGCCGCCATCTCCGCCCAGGAGGAGACCCAGGTGCCCTGTGGGGGGTGCACCGCCTGCTGCACCTCGTCCCAGTTCGTGTACGTCGGACCGGGCGAGCTCGACACCATCGCCCACATACCAGCGGCGCTGCTGTTTCCGGCCCCCGGCCTGCCGGCGGGCCACTACGTGCTCGGCTACGACGAGGAGGGGCGCTGCCCCATGCTGGTGGACGGTGGCTGCTCGATCTACGAGCACCGGCCGCGGGCATGCCGGGTCTACGACTGCCGGGTGATGGCGGCCGCCGGGGTGGAGCCCGACCTGCCCGAGCAGGAGGACCTGGCCGCACGGGTCCGGCAGTGGAGCTTCGGCCACCCGAGCGCTACCGACCGGGTCCTGCACGAGGCGGTGCGGGCCGCCGCCCGCTACCTCGGCGCCCACCACCACCAGCTTCCCGTCCCCCCCAACGCGCCGCAGCTGGCGGCCCTGGCGGTAGAGGTCCACCGCTGCTTCGTCGACGACGAGGGCCCCCGGCTCGTCGAGCCCGACGTCCAGGCGGTGCTGGTCGAGCTGTCGCGGCGGCGACCAGCCGAGATGACGCCTATCCGCCGTCGGCGAGGAGCCCGCCGAGGACGGACCTGACCGTCTCGAGGTCCGCTCGCTCGACCCGCTCCTCGGGGGTGTGGGCCAGTTCGGGGTCGCCGGGCCCGAAGTTGGTGGCGGGCACGCCGGCGGCGGCGAAGAAGGACACGTCGGTCCACCCGAGCTTCGCCCTGGGCGGGGCACCGCTGCGCTCCACCAGGGCGGCGAAGAGCGGGTGGCCGAGTGCGGGCGGCGCCGGCGCCGCGGAGGCCGTCAGCGTCACCGAGTCGCCCGCGGCCGGGTCGAGGCTGGGCTCGACCAGCCGCCCCACCGCCTCGAACGCCTGCTGGGTGTCGCGGTCGGGGGCGAAGCGGTGGTTGAGGGTCACCTCGGCCCGGTCGGGGACGACGTTGCCGGCGACGCCGCCCTCGATGCGCACCGCCTGCAGCGCCTCGCGGTACTCGCAGCCGTCGATCACCGGGCGGCGCTCCTCGTAGCCGGACACGACCTCGAGCACGCCGGCCAGCCGGTGGATGGCGTTGCGTCCCATCCACGGCCGGGCGGTGTGGGCCCGGTGGCCGGCGGTGGAGACCGTCACCCGCAGGGTCCCCTGACATCCGGCCTCGACCCGGCCTCCGGTCGGCTCGCCGAGGATGGCGGCGTCGGCCACCAGCAGCTCGGGTCGGACCCGGCGGATCTCCAGCAACCCGTTGTGGGCCTGGTCGACCTCCTCGCACACGTAGAAGACGTAGGTCACGTCGAGGGCCGGACCCTCGACGCTGCCGGCCAGGTCGACCATGACCGCCAGGCCGCCCTTCATGTCGGCCGACCCCAGGCCCCAGCAGACATCACCTTCCACCCGGGCCTGCTCGTTGCCGTTGGCCGGCACGGTGTCGAGGTGCCCGGCGAGCAGGATGCGGCGGTCGCGCCCGACCGACGTGCGGGCGACGACGTTGTTTCCGATCCGCTCCACGCTCAGCCACTTCACCGCCGACAGCTCGGCTTCGACGTGGTCGGCGAGAGCCTTCTCCTGGTGGCTGGGCGACGCGATGTCGACCAGGCGGGCGACCTCGGAGAGGAGGTCGGCGCTCACTTCCGGGGACGTGTCATGTCAACACCCCGTGCTGGCGCAGGATGTCGTTCAGGCGCCCTTTGTCATGACGCTCGCCCTCGGTGAGACGTCGGATGATGAGAACGCAGGCCATGCCGAACTCGCCGCCGGGGAACTTGCGGGGACGGGTGCCGCTGACCGCCACACACCAGGACGGTATGACGCCCCGGCTGATCTCCTCGCCGGTCTCGGTGTCGTAGACGGGGATCGATGGGCTGAGGAGGACGCCGGCGCCGACGACCGACCCGGCGCCCACGCGCGCCCCCTCGACGATCATGCAGCGGCTGCCGATCATGCACTCGTCTCCGATGATCACCGGCGCCGCCTGCGGCGGCTCGAGCACCCCGCCGATTCCCACCCCGCCCGACAGGTGGACGTTGGCGCCGATCTGGGCGCACGAGCCCACCGTCGCCCACGTGTCCACCATGGTGTTGGCCCCCACCCGGGCCCCGATGTTGACGTAGCTCGGCATGAGGATGACGCCCCGCTCGAGGTGGGCGCCCCAGCGGGCCGACGCCCCGGGCACGACCCGCACGCCGGCGGCGGCGTAACCGTGCTTGAGCGGAATCTTGTCGGCGTACTCGAAGGGGCCCAGCTCGGTCGTCTCCATGGCCGACAACCGGAACAACAGGAGGATGGCCCGCTTCAGCCACTCGTGCACGACCACGCCGCCCGACGAGTCGAGCTCGGCGACCCGCGCCTCGCCCCGGTCGAGCAGCTCCACTGCTTCGCCCACGATCGCTAGGGCGTCGCCGTCACCGGCGGACAGGTCGGATCGCTCCCAGAGTTCGTCGATCTGGGACTGAAGGTCGGCCATCGGGGCAGGCTAGGCCACGCCCAGGCGGCGGGCGACGAGCTCCAACCGGTCGTCAGGAGCCACCATCGCCACCCGGATGTGGCCGCCGGCTCCGTAGAACTCGCCGGGGCTGACCAGCACCCCGCCTTCCCTCGCCAGCCTGTCGGTGAGCGACCACGCCGGCGGGGAGCCGTCGCCCGCGTCGGGAGCCGGGGCCCACAGGTAGAACCCCCCGCCGGGGAGCGGGGTGGGCACGCCGACAGCGTCGAGCACCTTGGCGAAGCGCTCGAGGCGCGACCGGTAGCGCTCGCGCTGGTCGTCCACGTGACTCTGGTCGGACCATGCCACCACCGCGGCGGCCTGCACCGGCCCGGCGACCATGAACCCGGCGTGCTTGCGCACCTCGGACAGGTAGGCGACGAGGTCGCCGTCGCCGGCGTAGAACCCGGCGCGCACGCCGGCCAGGTTCGACCGCTTCGACACCGAGTGCACGGCCACGACCCCCTCGGCGCCGGCCTCGAGGATCGTGCGAGGCGGACCGTCCCAGGTGAACTCGGTGTAGCACTCGTCGCTGAAGACGGGAACGCCCCGCCGCCTCCCCCATTCCGCCGCCGCCACCAGGTCGTCGATCTGGCCGGCGGGGTTGCCGGGTGAGTTGACCCAGAGGGCGAGGGCCCGGGCGGAGTCCTCCTCCGAGATGGCGGAGAGGTCGAGCCGCCAGCGGTCGTCCACCGGCACGGCCACGGCCCGGCACCCGGCGAGGACCGCGCCCATCTCGTAGGTGGGATAAGCGACCGCCGGGTGGAGGATGGTGTCGCGCCCGGGCGTGCGCAGGTGCAGCCACTGGGGCAGCGTCGCCACGAACTCCTTGGTCCCCACGCAGGCGGCCACCTGCGACGGCGGCAGGCGGACCCCCAACCGCCGCTCCATCCAGCCGGCGGCCGCCTCGCGGAACGCGGCCGAGCCGACGGAAGCCGGGTAGCCCCGCTCGGCTCCGGACGACGACAGGGTGGCCACCACCTCCGGCGGGGGCGGGTCGCACGGTGTGCCGACCGACAGGTCGACGACTCCTCCCTCGTGGGCGGCGGCGGCTCGGCGGGCCCCGTCCAGCCGGTCGTACGGGTAGGGCGGGGGCCGGAAACCGTCGGCGCCGCCCTCAGTCACGCCGCACCCCCTCGAGGTCCTCCGCCGCCTCCGCCTCCTCGGCGCCGGCGACGAACTCGGCCAGCCTCCCCCGCGACGCCTCGTCGAGACGGGCCCGCAACCGGATGCCGCCGGCCTCGTGGCGCACGTCGGCCACCTCTCCCCCCCGGTGCAGGGCAGCCAGCACGTCGCCCCGGCTGTAGGGGATGGCCAGCTCGACCCAGCCCGAACCGGCCCGCAGCCGGTCGGCGACGGCACGCAGCAGCCGGTCGATGCCCTCCCCCGTCAACGCCGAGATGGCGACGGAGCCGGAATGAGTGTCGGCCAGCCGCTTGGCCTCAGGAGCGAGGTCGGCCTTGTTGAAGGCCAACAGCTCGGGCACCTTGCCGGCGCCGATCTCCTCCAGCACGGCCCGGACCGCCTCGATCTGGGCGCCGGGATCGGGCGCCGAGGCGTCGACCACGTGCACCAGCAGGTCGGCCTCGGCCACCACCTCGAGGGTGGAGCGGAACGCCTCCACCAGGTGGTGGGGCAGCTTGCGCACGAAGCCGACGGTGTCGGACAGCAGCACCGACTCCCCGCCGGGGAGATCCAGTCGACGGGTGCGGGGGTCGAGGGTGGCGAAGAGGCGGTCCTCGACGAGGACGCCGGCGTCGGTGAGGGCGTTGAGCAGGGTCGACTTGCCGGCGTTGGTGTAGCCGACCAGGGAGACGCTGTGGCGACCGGACCGCCGCCGGCCCTTGCGCTGGGTGCGCCGGGTGCGGGTGAGCTGCCGGAGCTCGGCTTCGAGGTGGGTGACGCGCCGGAGCAGACGCCGGCGGTCGACCTCGAGCTGGGTCTCGCCCGGGCCCCGGGTTCCGATGATGCCGGCCTGCTGGGACAGTTGCTTGCCCCGGCCCCGCAGGCGCGGCAGCCGGTGGCGCAGCAGGGCCAGCTCCACCTGGGCCCGTCCTTCGGGGGTGCGGGCGTTCTGGGCGAAGATGTCGAGGATCACGTCGGTGCGGTCGATAGCGGTGCGCCCGAGGATCTTCTCCAGGTTGCGCTGCTGGGCCGGGTTGAGCTCGTCGTCAAAGACGACCGTGTCGGCGTCCACCTCCTCGGAGATGTGGTGGAGCTCCTCCGCCTTCCCCTTGCCGACGTAGGTGGCCGGGTCGGGGGCGTCGCGTCGTTGCACGACGGTGGAGACCACGTCGGCGCCGGCGGTGTCGACCAGCAAGGCCAGCTCGTCGAGGCTCGCTTCGACCTCGGCGATCCCGACGGGCGGCACGGCCACCCCCACCAGCACGATGCGCTCGCGGAAGGTGCGCTCGATCAGGGTCATGCCATCTCCACCGTGCAGACGAACTGCGACGGACCGCTCAGCACCGGCTCGTCTCCGAGGGTGACGGTGACGTCCCCGCCCGGGTTGCGGACCACGGGGCGGGCCCCCACCAGGCCCCACTGGTGGAGGGCGGCCGCCGCCGCGCAGCTGCCGCTGCCGCAGGCCAGCGTCTCACCGGCCCCCCGCTCCCAGGTGCGCAGCTGGATCAGATCGGGCCCCGAGGCAGCGGCGAACTCGACGTTGATGCCCTCGGCGTAGCGCGATTCGATGGCGGACCCTTCTGCCGCCAGGTCGACGGCGGCCGGGTCGGGCACCAGCACCACCAGGTGGGGGTTGCCCAGGTCGATCTCGACCGCCCGGCGCTGGGGATCCTCCTGGGGCACCGCCGGACCGATGCGCAGCGGGCCCATGGCCACGCTGACCTCGGCCACCCCGTCGGGGCCGGTCGGCCCCACCTCGAGCCGGCGCCGTCCCACCACCGTCTCCACCACCACCTCGGGCCCCCTGACCACCCCGGCCTGGACCAGGGCCTGGCCCAGGCAGCGCAGCCCGTTGCCGCTGGTCTCCGCCGGCCCGCCGTCGGCGTTGCGCAGCTCCATGACCAGCCCACCGGCGCCGGTGGTGACCCGGATGATCCCGTCGGCCCCGGCGCCGGTGTGGCGGTCGCACAGCCCCCGGGCCAGCTCGGCGTCGAGGGGGTGGGCGTCCTCCAGGTCGATCAGGATCAGGAAGTCGTTGCCCAATCCGTGGTGCTTGCGCAGCCGCATGCCGCGGGCCCGGCTCATCGGGCCCAGTCTCCCAGCAGCTCCGGCAGGAGGGCGAGCGAGTTGGACGGGCAGCTCCGGGCGCCGGCGGCGACCTCGGTCGGGTCCATCCACACGATGCGCGGGTCGCGCCGGAACCACGACTCCTCCGCCGGGCGAAGGCCCGGGTGCGGCGGACCGCCTCGGCGAGGGCGGCCTCCAGCGTGCACTCGCCGGCCAGGTGGGCGAGCAGCTCGCGGTAGCCGAGGGCCTGGCGGGCGGTCCGTGAAAGCCCGCCGGGCCGGGCGGCAAGGGCGGCGACCTCCTCGAGGAAGCCGTGTCCCATCTGTTGGTCGTAGCGGTCGGCGATGCGGCGGTCGAGCGCCGCACGGGGCCAGCGCAGGCCGACGATCCGGATCGGGGTGGGCGGGTAGACGGTGAGCCCGGGCCCGAACGAGGAGAACGGCCGGCCCGACCCCACGCACACCTCGAGGGCGCGCACCACCCGCCGGCGGTTGGTGGGCAGCATCTTGGCCGCGGCATCGGGGTCGACCTCGGCCAGCCGCCGGTGCAGGTCGGGCGACCCCACCCGGTCGGCCTCCGCCTCGAGGGCTTGGCGTACCGAGGGGTACTGGGGCGGCAGAGCCAGGCCGTCCACCACCGCCCGCAGGTAGAGGCCGGTGCCCCCGACCAGCAGCGCCCGCCGGCCCCCGGCCTCGATGTCGGCCAGGGCCTCGGCCGCCGCCTGCTGGAAGCAGCGGACGGAGTAGTCCTCGGACGGGTCGGCCACGTCGATCAGGTGGTGGGGCACCCGGGCCCGGTCCTCGGCGCCGGGCTTGGCCGTGCCGACGTCCATACCCCGGTAGACCTGCATGGAGTCCACCGAGACGATCTCGATGTCGCCCAGCTGGGCCGCCAGCTCGAGGGCCAGGGCGGACTTGCCTGACGCGGTCGGCCCGACCAGGGCCAGGTGACGGGGCGGCGCCCCGCGGCCGGAGGTCAGCCGGCGGCCACCGGTATCAGCATCCGGTGGCGGGGACGAGCTACCAGCTCCACGAAGCGCCCGGTGAGGTGGTGGGGGGCGGCCCCCGTCACCTCCACCGTGGCCAGGGCGCCCGGCTCGAGGGCAGCCCCCCCGGCGGGCGGGGCGAAGTGGGCCAGCTTGTTCTGGCGGGTCCGCCCGGTCAGCTGGCCCGGGTCCTTGCGGCTCGGCCCCTCCACCAGGACCTCTTCCACCGTGCCGACCCTGGCCCGGTGCCGGGCCAGGGCGGACCGCTCGACGACCACCTTGAGCCGGGCGAAGCGTTCCGCCACCACGTCACCGGGCACGAACCGGTCGTCCATGGCGGCCGCCTCGGTGCCCGGCCGGGGCGAGAAGATGAAGGTGTAAGCGCTGTCGTACTCGGCGGCCGCCACCACTTCGAGGGTCCGTTCGAAGTCCTCGTCGGTCTCCCCGGGGAAGCCGACGATCAGGTCGGTCGTCACCGCCAGGTCGGGGACGGCCCGCCGGGCGGCGGCCAGCCGCTCGAGGTAGCGCTCGGCCGTGTAGCCCCGATGCATGGCGGCCAGGACCCGGTCGCTGCCGGCCTGCAAGGGCAGATGCAGGTGCTCGCACACCGCCGGCGTGGCGGCCATGGCGTCGATGACGTCGGACCGCAGGTCCTTCGGGTGGGGGCTGGTGAACCGGACCCGGCGGATGCCGGGCACCGCCCCCACCGCCCCCAGCAGGTCGGCGAAGAGGGGGCGGGGGCGGGGGCGGCGGCCACCCTCGGCCACCCAGGAGGGCCCGGCCAGCCACTCCTGGCCGGCGGCGGACCCGGCGCCGGCCCGGCGCAGCCCGGTGGTGACGTCGCGCCCGTAGGAGTTCACGTTCTGGCCGAGGAGGGTCACCTCGGTCACCCCGGCGGCGGCCAGCTGTTCGACCTCGGCGACCACCTCACCGAACGGACGGCTGATCTCGCGGCCCCGCACCGACGGCACGATGCAGAAGGCGCAGCTGTTGTCGCAGCCGATCTGGATGGTCACCCAGGCGGCGTAGGGCAGGTTCCGTCGGGCGGGCAGGGCCGAGGGGAACTGCTCGGACTCCTCGAGGATCTCCATGAGCGGCCCATCGAGCTCGGACCGGCGCAGCAGGCGGGCGACCTCGCCCACGTTGTGAGTGCCGAACACCACGTCGACGTGGGGGGCCCGCTGCTGGATCAGCCCCCGGTCCTTCTGGGCCAGGCAGCCTCCCACGGCGATCTGCAGGTCGGGGCGGCTCTGCCGCAGCGCCTTGAGGTGGCCCAGGTTGCCGTAGAGCTTGTCGTCGGCGTTCTCGCGGATGCAGCAGGTGTTGAGCACGACCACATCGGCGTCCTCCACCCGGTCCACCGGCTCCATGCCCTCGGCCGCCAGGAGGCCGGCGATCCGCTCGGAGTCGTGCTCGTTCATCTGGCAGCCGAAGGTGCGCACGAGGAACTTCCTGGCCACGATCCCAGGATAGGCGAGGGTGCCTCGCCGCCTTACCTGTGGAAAATGGGCGACGGGGCGCTCAGGTGGGGATGGGAGCGACGCCGTCGCCCACCGGCAGCGGGGCGCTCCCGTCGGCCACGGCCACGGTGCCGTCGCTGGGCTCGCGGAGGTCGACAGTCATCTTGACCGGCGGAGCGGTCGACCCGGCCCGGTCCTCGATCAACAGGCGCAGAGCCGTGCGGCTCTGGCCGTCGATCTCCACATCCACGAAGGTCGGGATGCAGACCACGTCGATGCCCGACGGCGCCAGGTAGCCGCGGGCGATGGCCACGGCCTTCACGGCCTGGTTGAGTGCCCCCGCCCCCACGACCTGCACCTCGACGGCGCCGTACTGTCGTACGACCCCCGCCATGGCGCCGGCCACCGAGCTCGGGCTCGACTTGCTCGAGACCTTCAGGACGTCCATCGCTGCCCCTTGTCGCGTCCGCACGACGTCAAACGATTAGTTCTACGTCGGAGGACCCGATCCTCCCCCCGCTCGGACATTTCGGGCCGCCGCCCTCGGGGCCCGGAGGGGGGGGCCGGGGCCGGCGGGTGCTGATCCGCCGGCCCCGATCGCTGGGAGGTCGCTAGTCCTTGAGCAGGATGGGCTCGTCGTCGTCGATCCCCTCGCCCAGAGGCACGTCATCGGCGAGGTTGACACCGATGCCCACCTGCTGGCGGATCTTCTCGAACAGCTCGAGCATCACCTCGGGGTTGTCGGAGAGGAACTGCTTGGCGTTCTCGCGTCCCTGGCCCAGCTGCTCGCCGTCGTAGGTGAACCAGGCCCCCGACTTCTTGATCAGGCCGAGGTCGACGCCCACGTCGAGGACCGAGCCCTCGCGGCTGATGCCCTTGCCGTAGCCGATGTCGAACTCGGCCTGGCGGAAGGGTGAGGCCACCTTGTTCTTCACCACCTTCACCCGGGTGCGGCTGCCCACCACCTCGGCGCCGTCCTTGATCGACTCGATCCTGCGGATGTCGAGGCGGACCGACGAGTAGAACTTCAGCGCCCGCCCGCCGGGGGTGACCTCGGGCGAGCCGTAGATCACGCCGATCTTCTCCCGTAGCTGGTTGATGAAGACGGCGATCGTCTTCGAGCGCGAGAGGTTGGCGGTCAGCTTGCGCAGCGCCTGTGACATCAGTCGGGCCTGCAGGCCTACGTGGCTGTCACCCATCTCGCCTTCGATCTCCGCACGGGGCGTGAGCGCCGCCACCGAGTCGACGACGATCACATCGAGTGCCCCGGACCGGATGAGGGTGTCGGCGATCTCCAGCGCCTGCTCGCCCGTGTCGGGCTGGGAGATGAGCAGGTCGTCGATGTTGACCCCGATGGCCTTGGCGTAGACCGGGTCCATGGCGTGCTCGGCGTCGATGTAGGCGCAGATGCCACCGTTGCGCTGGGCCTCGGCCACCACGTGCATGGCCAGGGTCGACTTGCCGCTGCTCTCGGGCCCGTAGATCTCCACGATCCGGCCCCGGGGGAGCCCCCCGATTCCGAGGGCCAGGTCGAGGGACATGGCCCCCGTCGAGATGGCCTCGATCGCCATCTGGGGGCTGTCGCCCATCCGCATGATCGAGCCCTTGCCGAACTGCTTCTCGATCTGGCCGAGAGCCATCTCCAGGGCCTTGTCTCGTTCCACGAGGTCCTCCTCCTCAGGCGTTGGTCTTCTCGGCGCAACCTACGGACGGGGTGTGACAGCGCCCCGGCGGGCTGGCGTGAAACACACTGATGTAACGACACGAGTGTAGTTCCGAACATATGTTCGGAGGGGGGATCCCCAGCCGGTCAGGATCGGAGCTGGAGGCGCCGCTCGACCCCGTACCGGCTGCCGCCTCGGCCGGTGATGCTGGACACGAGGGTCAGCTCCGTCACCGGCCACGTCGCCTCGGCCGGCTGACCGACCAGGTCGGCCAGGTCGCGGGCCCCTCGAGCCCGGGCCAGGGTCAGATGCCCGTGGAAGGGCCGGCTGTCCGGAGGCCGCCCCACCCCCGCGGTGGCCTGGACGACCGCGGCGGCCAGCTCGCCGAGGCCGGCGACGGGCACCTGCAACACGCCCCGGCCCAGTCGGTCGGTCGCCGGCCCCATGACCGCCGTGCACGCCTCGCCGGTGCAGGCGGCAAAGGCCTCGGCCGCCGCTTCGAGCTCGCAGTGGCCGAGGAAGCGCATGGTCACGTGCCACTGCTCCGGCCGGGTCCACCGGATGCCCGGCCGCGCCGGGCGGGGCAGCTCCTCCAGCTGACGGACGACCCCGGCGGGGGGCCAGACGGCGACGAACAACCGCAGGCGGGCCGGTCCGGCGGGGACCGCTCCTGCCGGCGGGTTCACGGCGCCGGCGGCAGCCGGCGACGCAGCAGGTCCAGCAGGGAGATGGAGGAGAACTGCCGGATGCGGTCGCGATCGCCGGGCAGGCGCACCTCGACCGCCTCGGACTCCTCGCCCGGCATGGCGATGCCGAACCACACCGTTCCGACCTCGGCTCCCTCTTGGGCCGCCGGGCCGGCCACGCCGGTGGACGCCAGCCCGACGTCGGCTCCCAGCACCCGCCGGGCCCCTTCGGCCATCGCCCGGGCGGCGGCGCCGGTGATGACCGGTCCCTCAGGGACGCCGAGCACGTCGAACTTCACCCGCGGGTCGTAAGCGACGACCGAGCCGCGGAACCACTCGCTGGCGCCCGGCACGTTCACCAGCCGCGAGGCCACCAGCCCGCCCGTCACCGACTCGGCCAGGCCGAGGCTCAACCCCGCCGCCATTAGCCGGGCCGCCACTGCGTGCTCCATCGACTCCTCGTCGACGCCGAACACGATGTCGCCCAGCAGCTTCCTCAGCTCGTTCTCCTCCGCGTCCAGCATGACCCGGGCGGTGGCCTCGTCGGCCGCCTTCGCCGTCACCCGCACCTTGATGCCCTCGATGCCGCTGGCGAGGAAGGCGATCGTGGGGTTCCCCCCGGAACGGTCGAGGGCGTCGATCCGTGGTTGCACCGCCTCAGCCAGGGTGGACTCGGCCAGGCCCCAGGTGCGCAAGGTCCGCGAGAGGATGACCGCCTTCTCGCCGGACCGGGCCTGGAGGTCGGGCACGATGGCCCGCTCCATCATGTCCATCATCTCGTGGGGGACACCGGGCACGGCGTAGACCACCTTGTCCCCCACCGGACAGATCAGCCCCGGCGCCGTGCCTCTGGTCTGGGCGATCACCGACGCGCCGACCGGCACGTCGGCCTGGCGGGCGTTGCTCTCCGCCATGTCGCGCCCCCGAGCCCGGAACATGGCCCGGATCCGGTCGAGGATCTCGTCGTGACGAACGAGCTCGACACCCATGACGGTGGCGATGGCCTCTCGGGTGATGTCGTCCTGGGTTGGGCCGAGGCCTCCGCACATGATGACGGCGTCGCTGCGGTCGAGGGCGGTACGCAGGGCGCCGACGATGCGGTCGATGTTGTCGCCGACCTTGGTCTGGAAGTGCGAGTCGATGCCGGCCAGGGCGAGACGCTGGCCCATCCAGGACGAGTTCGTGTCGACGATCTGGCCGAGGAGCAACTCGGTGCCGACTGCCACCACCTCGACCTTCAAGCGGCGCCCTTGTGGCCCATGCGCTCCCCTTCGAGCAGGTACTGGGCCCCCGTCCACCACGACAGGACCACCGCCACCCACAGCACGGCCCGGGCCGCGCCCAGGTGGTGAGGGGCGAGCGGGGGCAGGATGGCGAACCCGACGGCCGTGTCCTGGGCCAGGGTCTTGATCTTGGCCAGGCCGCTGGCCGGGACCGACACCCCCCGGCGTCCCAGCCTGGTCCGGTAGGCCGAGATGACGACCTCGCGGGCCGCCACCAGCACCGCGGGCAGCCACCAGAACTCCCCCTTGGCGACCAGGGCGCCCAAAGACCCGAGGATCACGAACTTGTCGGCCAAGGGGTCGAGGAAGGCACCGGATCGGGTGGTGCCCTGCCGGCGGGCCACCCAGCCGTCGACGATGTCGCTGGCGGCGAGGAACGAGCCGATGGCCACCGCCGGCCACGACGGACCCTTCACGAGGATGACGGCGATGAACGGCGGGGTGAGAAGGAAACGGGCGGCGGTCAGGGCGTTGGCCGGGGTGGCCAGCGCCGACGGGCCGAAGCCACCGGTGGCGACCGACCTCACGCCCATGCCGTCGCCTCGACCGGGCCGGAGTCCCACCGGGGGGCGACGGGCCTCGCCTCGCCGACGGGGACAGCCTCGAGGTCCGGCCCATTGGCGTCCACGATCCGCACCGGCACCATCGAGCCGACCGGCAGGTCGTCCGGCAGCTCGATGACGCCGTCGATCTCTGGCGCCTCGCGGTGGGAGCGACCCGTCCCCGGCGCGTCGACCAGAACCTCGGTCTCGGTGGCGATCAGCGCCGCCCGCCGAGTGGTGGTGATGCGGTCCTGCAGGTCCGTCAGCTCCGAGATGCGCTCGGCTACCAGGGCGGGCTCCACGTGTCCGTCGAGGCGGTCTGAATAGGTGCCTTCCTCGCGCGAGTACGGGAAGAACCCGGCCCAGTCGAGCTGGGCCTCTTCGAGGAAGGTGAGGAGCTGATCGTGGTCCTCCTCCGTCTCCCCCGGATATCCGACGATGAACGACGAGCGGAACGCCGCGTCGGGCTGGCGGGCACGAATGGCGGAGATCCGGTCGAGGAAGCGGCGGCCGTCGCCCCACCGGCGCATCCGTCGCAGCAGCGGGCGCGACACGTGTTGCAGTGACAGGTCGAAGTAGGGCAACCCGGTGGAGCAGACCGTGTCCACCAGCCGCTGGTTGAGCTCCGAGGGGTAGAGGTACAGCAACCGGACTCTGGGGACCAGCTGCGCCGCCTCGGCGACCAACTCGTGGATGGCGCCGGCCTGGCCGATGTCGCGTCCGTAGGACGCCAGGTCCTGGGCCACCAGCACGATCTCGGCCACGCCGAGCGAATCCACCTCGGCGAGGATCGACTCGAGGGTCCGCGACCGCTGGCGCCCGCGGAAGGACGGGATGGCGCAGAACCCGCAGGCCCGGTCACAGCCCTCGGCGACCTTCACGTACGCCCACGGCGCCCGCGCCGCCGGGCGGGGCAGATTGAGCAGGTCCATCCGCAACGGCGCCGGCTTCGGCACCAGGGCGACGGGCGCCGACCACTCGTCCGTGCGCTCGCCGAAGCCCGCCACCAGGTCGACCTCAGGCAGAGCGTCGGCCAGCTCGGGGCCGGAGCGCTCGGCCAGGCACCCGGTGACGACGATGCGAGCCCCGGGGCGGCGGACGTCGGTCAGGGCCAGGATCGTGTCGATCGACTCCTGCCGGGCGGCGTCGATGAAGGCGCAGGTGTTGATCACGACGAGGTCGGCGTCGGCCGGTCCATCAGCGGCCGACAGCCCGTCGGCCTCCAGGACTCCGCTCAGCTTGTCCGAATCGACCTGGTTCTTGGGGCAGCCGAGGGTCTCGATCCAGTAGCTGCCGGCCATCAGGTCAATCTACCGTCACCAGGCGATGCTCCCCCACCTGGGGTGACTGCGCTTACGCCTTCGGGGCCGGTCACTCTCGCCGGAAAAGGGTGTTCACATAGGTTGCTGTTCATGGGCGCGTGGGCGACACGTTCGGCTACCTCCGTGGACGCGAATTCGAGCGCGCACCCCGCCACCTCCCGATAGCCGATACGCATCGGCGGGCCGGGTCAGCCGGGGTGTGACGCCTCCACGACCGTGTGGATGCCACCGCGCACGAGCCAGTCGGTGCGCACGGTCGCCCGGCGGGGGCCGATCGCCGACACGAGGTCGTCGAGGATGCGGTTGGTCACGTCCTCGTGGAAGGCCCCTTCCTGGCGGTAGCTCCACAGGTAGAGCTTCAGCGACTTGAGCTCGACGATCGACTGGTCGGGCACGTAGGTGATCGTGACGGTGGCGAAGTCGGGCTGGCCGGTCATGGGACACACACAGGTGAACTCGGGTGTCTCGCAGCGCACTTCGTAGTCGCGCCCTGGGTGGGGGTTGGGCAGCGCTACCAGGTCGCGGCTGGGCTGGCTGGGCACGAATCTGAACCTAGCGGTCGACCACCAGGCCCAACCGGTCGGCGGGCAGAACCAACGCCACGCCGGCCACGGCGGCGTCTTCCATCAGCCGCTCGGCGTCGTCACGCAGCCGCCCGGCGACCGCCGCCGGGCAGACCGCCAGCAGCGAAGGGCCGGCGCCCGACCAGCAGGCGGCCAGAGCGCCGGCCGCCACCAGCCCGGACAGCAACTGGTCGGCTTCGGGGAACAGGGCGGCCCGCTGGCGCTGATGGAGCCGATCCTCGGCGGCGGCCGGGGTCAGGCGGGAGGCATCGGCCAGGCCGGCCAGGAGCAGGGCCATGCGCCCCAGGTTGAAGGCGGCATCGGCGTGGGGCACCGTCGCCGGCAGGGCGCCCCGGGCCTTCTTGGTGGCCAGCTTCCGGTCGGGCACGACGACGACGAACCCGAGGCTGGGGTCCAGCGCCATGGGCACGGCCACCGGTCGGCCGTCGACCATCGTCGCCGCCACCAGGCCCCCGAGTACAGAGGCGGCGGCGTTCTCCGGATGCCCGTCCCACCGGGCGGCCACCTCGAGGGGGTCCGGGGCGCCGGCGGCGGCGGCCGCCGCCACCGCCAGGGCGGCCGAGGACCCGAGCCCCCGGCCCACCGGGATGCCGGAGCGGACCCGGATGGCCAGCCGGTCGTGCCCGACGACCTCGACGGCCACCCGGGCGGCGAGGTGGCCGGCGTCGGCGGGTAGGTCCGACCCCTCGCCTTCGGTCTCCACCGTCAGCCGGCCGGCCGGCTCCACCTCGACCTCCACCGAAAGGGACAGGGCGAGGGCGAGGGTGTCGAACCCGGGCCCGAGGTTGGCCGAGGAGGCGGGGGCGCGGGCGAGCACGGCTGTGCTTCTAGTCGCTAGTCGGCGTCGCTAGTCGGACCGGCCGGTCTGCATCTGGTCGAACTCGTCGACCGTCATCAGCACGGCCCGGGCCTTGGATCCCTCCGAGGGCCCCACCACGCCCCGTCGCTCGAGGAGGTCCATGAGCCGGCCGGCCCGGGCGAAGCCGACCCGCAGCTTGCGCTGGAGCATGCTGGTCGAGCCGAGCTGGGAGCGGACGACCAGCTCCATGGCCGCCACCAGCAGGTCGTCATCGTCGCCGTCGTCGTCGACCCCGCCACCGCCGGGCCCGTCGTCGCCTTCGACGCCCTCGATGTACTGGGGCTGGGACTGGCGCTGCCAGTGGGCGGCAACGGCGCGGACCTCGGGCTCACTGACCCAGGGCGCCTGGATGCGGCGGGGGACGCTCGACGACGCCGTCAGCAGCAACAGGTCGCCCTTGCCGATGAGGCGCTCGGCCCCGGCCTGGTCCAGGATCACCCGGCTGTCGGCCAGGGAGGACACCGAGAACGCCAGCCGCGACGGGATGTTCGCCTTGATGACGCCGGTGATCACGTCGACCGACGGACGTTGGGTGGCGATGACGAGGTGGATGCCCACCGCCCGGGCCATCTGAGCGATGCGGCAGATCGACTCCTCGACGTCGCGGGCGGCCACCATCATCAGGTCGTTCAGCTCGTCCACCACCACGAGCACGAACGGCAGGCGGTGGTACTCCTTGTCCTCGCCGGGTTCGGCGGTGAGCTCGCCCCGGTCGAAGGCCTGGTTGTAGCCGGTGATGTCGCGCACCCCGGCCTCGGCCAGCAGGTCGTAGCGCCGTTCCATCTCGTGCACCGCCCACTGCAGGGCGTTGGCCGCCCGCTTGGGGTTCACCACGACCTGGGTCAGCAGGTGGGGCAGCCCGTTGTACTGGCCCAGCTCGACCCGCTTGGGGTCGACGAGGATCATGCGCACCTGCTCGGGGGTGGAGCGCATCAGCACTGACGTGATGATGGAGTTGATGCAGGACGACTTGCCCGCCCCGGTGGCGCCGGCGATGAGGATGTGGGGCATCTCGGCAAGGTTGACCATGACCGGGCGGCCGGCGATGTCGCGGCCCATGGCCACCTCGAGGGGATGGGACGCCCGGCGGGCCTCGTCGGAGGCGAGGATGTCGGCCAGGGCGACCAGCTGACGCTGCCGGTTGGGAACCTCGACGCCGATGGCGGACCGGCCGGGGATGGGGGCGAGGATCCGCACGTCGGGCGACGCCATGGCGTAGGCGATGTCCTTGGAGAGGCTGGTGACCCTGGCCACCTTCACCCCCGGTCCCAGCTCCAGCTCGTAACGGGTGACCGTCGGGCCCACGGTCATCCCGACCAGGCGGGTCTCCACCCCGTGGGCGGCCAGGGCGTGCTCGAGGGCCCGGCCTCCCGCTTCGATCTGGCGGCGGTCGAGCTCCTGGGCCTTCGACGCCTTGAGCAGGTTGAGCGCCGGCAGCTTCCAGTGGCCCGGCTCACCGGCGGGCCCGAGGTGGATCTTGAGCTGCTCTCCCCCGCTCGGCTCGGTGGGCACGTGGACGATCGGAGCCGGCGCTTCGGGCTCCGGGCCATCGTCCGGCTGGCCGGCCGCCTCGACCCCGGCGTCGACGGGGGCCTCGGGCGGAGGCGCGACCGGCTCGGCGGCCGGCGTCGGGGGCCGGCCAACGCCTCGTCGGCTTCGCAGCCCCGACAGGGCGGGCCGCAAGGCGGCGGCCGCCGACGAGGCGACCACACCGGCGGCGGCGCTGACGGTGGTGGCGGTGAGGATCAGCAGGCCGGTCACCAGCAGGGCGAGCAGCACCACCGCCGCCCCCCAGCCGGCGAGGAAGGCCTGAAGGGTGCCCCCCACGGCAGCGCCCACGTATCCGCCGGCCGCCCGCAGGGCCCCGGAACCTCCCCGCAGGTGGGGGGACCCCCCGCCGAGGTGGGCCAGTCCGGCCAGGGCGGTGAGGGCGACGCCGGAGCCGACGGCCGCCCGACCGGTCACCCGTGACCCGCCGTCGGGCTGGCGGAACAGGCAGACCCCCACCCAGCCGAGAGCGAAGGGCACGAGAAGCCGCATGACGCCGAAGGCGTCCCCGCCGGCGTGGTCGAGGCCCCGGCCCACCGGTCCGGTGAGGTCGAGGTAGGTGCCGAACCACATGAGCAGAGCCGCCACGACCAGGGCGATGGCGGCCAGGTCGCGCTGGTGGCGGCCCAGTAGCCCCCCCGCCCCCGCGGCCAGCCGTCGCCAGGCGGACGGCTTGGCCCGGCCCCGCTTGGCGCCGGACGGGCGGCGGGCTCGGGGCGGTGGACGACGCGGCCGAGGCGGCGCCGGCCGGGTGCGAGTCGTTGTCACAACAGCCACAACGGTAACATCGTCAACAGGCGGCGACGGTGGAGGGGGGTCAGGCCTCCATGACCACCGGCACGATCATCGGCCGGCGGCGGGTGCGCTCGTTGACCAGCTTCCCGATGGCGGACCGGACCCTCCGCTTGACCGCCTCCGGATCGCCGCCGGAGTCGGCCACCGCCTCGTGCACGGCTTGGCGGACCACGGTGCGGGCCTCGTCGAGGAGCGGCTCGGCCTCCGGCGCGTGCACCCAGCCCCGGGTCACGATCTCCGGCGGGGTGAGCAGCTCCCCGTTGGACACGTCAAGGGCGACGATGACCACGATCACGCCCTCCTCGGCCAGCACCCGCCGGTCGCGCAGCACCCCGTGGCCGACGTCGCCGACGATGCCGTCCACGTACAGGTAGCCGGCGGGCACCTCCCCGTCGAACTCGACGCCCTCGTCAGTGACGGCGACGACGTCGCCGTCCTCACACAGGAGGACCTTGCTGGCATCGACGCCCATGCCCCGGGCCAGTTGAGCGTGGTGGAACAGGTGGCGGAACTCGCCGTGGACGGGAATGAAGTACTCGGGCCGGGCGACCGACAGCAGGGTCTGCAGTTCTCCCTGCATGGCGTGGCCGCTGACGTGCACGTCGGCCAGCCCGGAGTGGACCACCTCGGCGCCCCGCCGGTGAAGTCCGTCGATGACGCGGCTCACCGCCGCCTCGTTGCCGGGGATGGCGTGGGCGCTGATGATCACCACGTCGCGGTCGCCGACCTTTAGCCACTTGTTCTCACCGGACGCCATGAGGGCGAGGGCGGACATCGGCTCACCCTGGGAGCCGGTGGAGATGACGCACACCCGGCCGGGGTCGAGGTCACCGACCGATTCGATGTCGACCAGGTTGTCGGCGGGTATGCGCAGGATGCCGAGCTCGCGCCCCAGGGCGACGTTCTTCGCCATGGACCGGCCGAGGGTGGCCACCACCCGTCCGGTGGCCAGGGCGGCGTCGGCCACCTGCTGGATGCGGTGAAGGTGGCTGGCGAAGCAGGCGGTGATCACCCGGCGACCGTCGTGCTGGCGGAAAAGATCGCGCAGCACGGCCCCGACGCTGCTCTCGCTCGGGGTGTGGCCGGGCTCCTCGGCGTTGGTCGAGTCGGAGAGCAGGAGCCGCACCCCCCGCTTGCCGGCGATGGCGCCGATGCGGCCGAGGTCGGTCATGCGGCCGTCGACGGGCGTCATGTCGAGCTTGAAGTCCCCCGAGTGGAGGATGACGCCCTGCGGGGTGTGAAAGGCCAGGGCGAACCCGTGAGGCACCGAGTGGGTGACCGGTACGAACTCGACGTCGAACGGGCCGATCCGGCGGCGCTCCCCGTCGGCGACGGGCACCAGCTCGGTGCGGTCGGCCACGCCGGCCTCCTCGATGCGGCTGCGGGCGAGACCCAGGGTGAGCGGCGACCCGTAGATCGCGAAGGACAGCTCGCGCAGCAGGAACGCCAGCGCCCCGGTGTGGTCCTCGTGGCCGTGGGTGAGCACGCAGCCCTCGAGCCGCTCGGCGTTGTCTCGCAGCCAGGTGAAGTCGGGCAGGACCAGGTCCACGCCCGGCATGTCGAAATCGGGGAACATCAGCCCGCAGTCGATCAGGAGGACGCGCCCCTCCTGCTCGATGGCGGCACAGTTGCGGCCGATCTCCCCCAGCCCGCCGAGGAATGTGATCCTGACCGGCTCAGCCAACCGCGGGTGCTCCGACCGGAGCTTCCTCGCCCAGCTGGGCGAGGACGAGGCGGGCGGTGTCCTCGAGGCCGTCGGGCGCCTCGCCCATGGGCAGGCGGCACTGACCGACCGGCAGGCCGAGCACCCGCATCATCGCCTTGGCCGGCACCGGGTTGGGGGCCAGGTCGCCGGTCTCGAAGGACCAGGAGGGCACCAGGCGGGCGTTGATCTGGCGGGCGGTCACCACGTCGCCGGCGGCGAAGGCGGCGATCATCCGCCCGGCGGCCCGGCCCACCCAGTGGGTGGCCACCCCGATCAGCCCGCAGGCGCCCACGGCGAGCAGGGGAAGGGTGAGGGAGTCGTCGCCGGAGTAGAGCTCGAAGTCGGCGGGGGCCTCGGCGACCAGCCGGGCCGAGGCGGCCGGGTCCCCGGCGGCGTCTTTGACCCCGACGATGTTGGGTACGTCGCGGGCCAGACGCACCAGGGTGTCGTGGGCGATCTTGCGCCCGGACCGCACCGGGATGTCGTAGAGCAGGACCGGCAGCCGGGTGGACTCGGCGATGGCGCGGAAGTGGCCGGCCAGACCGGCCTGAGAGGGCCGGGCGTAGTACGGGGTCACGGCCAGGATGCCGGCGGCGCCGGCGTCCTCGGCCAACCGGCTCAGCTCGATGGAGTGGCGGGTGTCGGCCGTGCCGGCGCCGGCCACCACCGGCACGGTCACCGCCTCGGCCACGGCCCGCCACAGGTCCGCCTTCTCGTCGTCGCTCAGGGCGGTGGCCTCTCCCGTGCTGCCCGCCACCACCAGGCCGTCGCTGCCGTGGTCGACCAGCCAGCGGGCGAGGGTGCGGGCCGCGTCCAGGTCGAGCCGGCCGTCCTGGTCGAACGGGGACACCATCGCCGTGGCCACCGCGCCGAAACGCCCGGGAACGGGGCGGCTCACAGCGTCTCTCGGGCCCGCTCGATGCCGAGCGTCACGAGGAGATCCTCGTGCAGCTCGAACCAGACGGTGTGGTACGAGTCGATGAGCGGGCGGGTGAACCAGTCCGTCTCGCCC
Source organism: Actinomycetota bacterium (assembly GCA_021325435.1). Lineage (GTDB taxonomy): Bacteria > Actinomycetota > Acidimicrobiia > Acidimicrobiales > JAJPHE01 > JAJPHE01. Next base: position 76,959 of record JAJPHE010000138.1, read on the forward strand.
TGGCGGACCCGGCCCAGGGCGGTGGAGAGCCGTTCGGAGTAGTGGGCATAGCGGCCCATCATGGCGGCCAGCTCGGCGCACACCGGTCGGATTTCCTCGTCGATCTCCGCCAGCCGGGTCAGGATGCCGGCGTCGTAGTCGGGGTCTGCGTGGTCGTTGGGGACCTGCCGGTCCCCCTGCTGGCGCAGCTGCCAGGCGGTGCAGGCCTCCAGCAGCCGGGGGTTGAGCTTGAGGAACTGGCGGTAGGCGTCGTCGAGCCCCTCGCGACATCCGGCGGCCTCCAGGTCGGCCTCGATCAGCCCGGCGTGGCGCTGGCGGCCGTCGGGCGTGAGCGACCAGCCCGACATCCGCCCGTCGCGATGCAGCACCATCCCCTGCCCGTCGAGCTCGAGCAGGTGGGAGCGAACGTCGTCGGCCGCCATGCCGGCGATCGGCGAAAGCGCCTCTGGCTCGGCGAAGCCCTTGAGCCTCAAGCCGTGCAGGACAAGGAACCGGGGATCCGACTGGTGGGCCACCGCGGCCGAACCCTACCAGCGGCCGGGACGACCCCGGCCGCCGGTTAGCGGGGGGTTGAATTCAAGCCGTCGCCGACTGGGTCTCGCCCTGGGCCAGCTGGAACATGGCGTACTCCTCCTCGGTGTCCGCCCAGCTCTCGAAGGCGATGACCCCGAGCTCGGTGAACTTGTTGCGCAGCCAGCCGTCGGCGGCGTCGAGCAGGCCGAGCTTCTTGCAGTTGGGGACGATCTTGGAGAACAGCATGGCCTGGAAGCCGGCCCGCTCCGGCGACTGCATGACCAGGGGCAGGACGTCCTTGGGGTTGACACCCATCCGGTCCCACACCTCCTGCTGGAGGAACCGGTCGCGCATGCGCACGGCCGCCTCGAAGGCGAACTCCTGGCGCTCGCGCAGCTCGGTGGCGGACAGCTCCTGGTAGTACTCCTTGAGCGACAGCACACCGAAGGCGACGTGGCGGGCCTCGTCGCTCATGACGTAGCGCAGCAGCTGCTTGAGGAGTGGCTCGGTCGTGAGCTGGTGGATGAACCCGAAGGCGGCCAGGGCCAGGCCCTCGACCATGATCTGCATGCCGAGATAGGTCATGTCCCACCGGCTGTCGTTGACGATGTCGTCGAGCAGCATGCGCAGGTGGGC
>JAJPHE010000089.1 GCA_021325435.1 Actinomycetota bacterium
CTAACATCCTCGTGCCTTAATGCTGAGCGTGGCTGGTACGGACCCGTGGGCGGACGTTGCCCACCTCTACCGTCGGGCCGGCTTCGGGGGGCGTCCCGACGAGCTGGAGGCGGCCGCCGCTGCCGGCTACGAGGCGACGGTGGAACGCCTGCTGGGTTCCACTGGCGCCGACACCGGCCTGGGGGGGCTGGCCGATCCCGTCCTCACCGCCCCCCGCCTCGGCGAGCTGGCGGATCCGGCGGCCCGCCAGGCGCTGCAGCAGCAGCTGGCCCGCGAACGCCAGGAGTTGTCCACCTGGTGGCTGGCCCGGATGGCGTCGGCCACCAACCCCTTCCCCGAGAAACGCACCTTGTTCTGGCACGGGCACTTCGCCACCTCGATCGAGAAGGTGCGCATCCCGCTGCTCATGTACCGCCAGAACCAGCTCCTGCGCAGCCAGGGCGACGGTGACTTCCACGCCCTGACCCTGGCCGTGGCCCAGGACCCCGCCATGCTCATCTGGCTGGACGCCGCCTCGGACCGCAAGGACAGCCCGAATGAGAACTTCGCCCGGGAGCTCATGGAGCTTTTCACCCTCGGGACCGGCAACTACACCGAGGACGACGTGCGCGCCGGGGCCCGGGCCTTCACCGGCTGGAGGCTGGATCGGCGCGACTACAGCTTCGCCTTCGACGCCGCCGACCACGACGACGGGATGAAGACTTTCCTCGGCCACACCGGCGACCTCTCCGGCGAGGACGTGATCGACATCGTCACCCACCACCCCGCCTCGCCCCGCTGGGTGGCGTCGCGGGTCTGGAGCCATTTCGCCTACCCGACGGATCCCTCCGACCCGGTCCTCGACGAGCTGGTGGCCGCCTACACGCCCGAGCTGTCGTTGTCGGCTTTGTTCCGGGCCCTGTTCCTCCACCCCGAGTTCCGCGGCGATCGGGCCCGCTCCGGCCTGGTGAAACAGCCCATCGAGTATGTGGTGGGAGCGGTGCGGGTGCTGGCCCCCGATTTGCTCGGCCCTCAGTCGGCCACACCCGCCGATGGCCCGGGCCGCCTCCTCAGCGGCGTTCTGGCCCAGCTGGGCCAGGTCCCTTTCGATCCGCCCAACGTCGGGGGCTGGCCCCAGAATGGCTACTGGCTCACCACGGCGTCGTCCCTGGCCCGGCTGCGCTTTGCCACCTCTCTGGTACGGCGGGCGGACCTCTCCGCCGTGGAGGACGCCCCCTCGTCGGGCCGGGTGGAGGCCACCGCCCGCCTGCTCGGCATATCCCAGTGGTCAGACCCGACGTCCTCGGCCCTCTCCCAGGTGGCGGGTGATCCCCGATCCCTCGTCGCTTTGGCCCTGGCCTCCCCCGAGTACGTCCTCAACTAGAGCCGCCAACCAACGAAAGGATCTCCCGTGACCCCCGCACCGATGTCCCGCCGCCGCTTCCTTACGGTGCTGGCGGGCACCGGCGCGGCCGGTGCGCTCGGGGTCGGCATGGCCCGTCACGGGTTCGGCAGCCCAACCCCGGCCGTCCGCCGCACGGGGACGACCCCCGGCGGGCCGTTAGTACTGGTTGCCCTCTACGGGGGCAACGACGGTCTCAACACAGTCGTCCCCTACGAGGACTCCCACTACCTGGCGGCGCGGGGCACCCTCGGCTACGGAGCCCACGAGGTGCTGCCCGTCGGTGACGGGTTGGGGCTGCACCCCAACCTCAAGGGCCTCAAAGGGCTCTGGGACGCCGGTCACCTCGCCATCGTGCGGGGGGTGGGCTATCCCGACCCCGTCCTCAGCCACTTCCGCTCCATGGCCATCTGGCAGTCGGCGTCGCCGGCGGCGGAGGTATCGACGGGGTGGGTGGGCCGGTGGATGGACGCCACGGGCTCCGACCCCTTGCGGGCGGTGTCGGTCGGGCCCACCCTCCCTCTTCTCGCCTCCGGCGACAAGACGGCGGCGGCGGCGGTGCCGGCGGGGCCCGTGGGCCTGCCCGCCGGGCCTGGGCTCAAGGCCGCCTTCGCCGCCATGTCGCGGGCGCCCGCCGGCGCTGGTCTCGGCCCCCTCGGGGCCCGGGTGGTCCAGAGCGGGTCGGACCTGCTCGAGGTGCAGGCGGTGGTGAGCGAGGCGCTGGCGGCGGAGCCGTCCACCAGTCTGGGCAACACCAACAGCCTCGACGGCGGGGGTACGACCGGCGCCGGTGCGCCGCCTTCGGGCAGCAGTAAGCCCCCCGGCGCACCAGCCTCCGCCGCCGGTAATCCTCTGGCCACCCAGCTCGATCTGGTGGGCCGCCTCATCAAAGCGGGGGTGCCGACCCGGATCTACATGGTGAGCCTGGGCGGCTTCGACACCCACTCCGCCGAGAAGGACACCCACGCCCACCTGCTCTCCCAGCTGGACCAGGCCGTGGCGGGTTTCCTGTCCGATGTGGGCACCCACCAACACGGCAGGGGGACCGTGGTGGCCACCTTCTCGGAGTTCGGCCGGCGGGTCGCGGCCAACGCCAGCGCCGGCACCGACCACGGCACCGCCGCCCCGCTGTTCGTGGCCGGCCAACCCGTCAAGGGCGGCTTCTACGGCGAGCAGCCGTCGCTCGCCGCCCTGGATGAGGGCAATCTCGAGTTCACCACGGACTTTCGTTCGGTGTACGCGACCCTCCTCGGGCCGCTGCTCGGCTACGACCCCGACGCCGCGCTGTCCGGGCGGTTCCCGACCCTGCCCCTCGTTTGAGCCGTGACTCAGGCGGTCGGGACGGCTCGGCTCCGGGAGCCAGCATCGCCCCCGAAGGCGGCTGGACTCGGACGGGCTGGCGCTCAGAACGGGCATCGCCCCACCTATCGTCGGGGGGGTGGGGCCAGGGCGTGCCACGTTTCGCAGATGGAGGGGCGGATACGTGGTTGGGTCGGCCGCGGCCGCGGCGCTCCTGGCGGCGGCGTGCGGAGGCGCGGCGGGGGGAAGCCGCTCCGGACAGGCCGGCCAGGGGCCAGCAGCGTCACCCGCTACTTCGGCGGCGGGTCCGCCTCCCGCCTCCCGTCCGTCACCGCCGATCGCCAGCGGTATCCAGAAGATCCGCCACGTTGTCGTGATCATGCAGGAGAACCGCTCGTTCGACTCCTACTTCGGCACCTTCCCGGGAGCCGACGGGATCCCGGCGGCCAACGGTCGGTTCACCGTGTGCGTGCCGGATCCGGCCACCCACGGCTGTGATCGTCCCTACCACGACCCGGCCGACGTAAACGGCGGGGCGGCCCACACCCACGCCGCCGACGTGGCCGACGTCGACGGCGGGAAGATGGACGGCTTCGTGGCCGAGGCCGAGAAGAGCCCCCGGGGCTGCGCCGTGACCCAGTCCCCCAGCTGCTCCCACTCCAGCACGCCTGATGTCATGGGCTACCACGACGCCCGGGAGATCCCCAACTACTGGACGTACGCCTCCGACTTCACTCTCGACGACCACATGTTCGAGCCGGTGTCGTCGTGGAGCCTGCCGGATCACCTCTACCTGGTGTCGGCCTGGTCGGCCACCTGCGGGTCCTCGGCCCCCTCCAGTTGCCAGAACGACATCGTTGGCCCCTACACCCCGGCCATGCAGCAGTACTACGTGAACCTGGCCATGAGCACGGGCACCGCACCGGTTCAGGACGCCTGGACCGACATCACCTACCTGCTGTACACCCACCACGTCAGCTGGGCCTACTACATCGAGAACGGCACCGAGCCGGACTGCGAGGACGACGCCGCCACCTGCCCTCCCCGGGCCCAGAGCTACAAGACGCCGGGCATCTGGAATCCGCTGCCTCTCTTCTCCGACGTCCAGGCGGACCACCAGGTAGGAAACGTGGAGCCGGTCCAGTCCTTCCTCGCCGCCGCCCACAGCGGCCAGCTGCCGGCGGTGTCCTGGATCACCCCCAGCCAGACCAACTCCGAGCACCCCCCGGCCAGCGTGCACGAGGGCCAGGCCTGGGTCACCAACCTCATCAACGCGGTCATGCGCAGCCCGGACTGGGACTCGACGGCCATCTTCCTGTCCTGGGACGACTGGGGCGGCTTCTACGACCACGTGGCCCCGCCCGTGGTGGACGGCAACGGCTACGGGCTGCGGGTGCCGGCGATCATCATCAGCCCCTTCGCCCGGAAGGGCTTCGTCGACCACCAGGTACTCAGCCACGACGCCTTCTTGAAGTTCATCGAGGACGACTTTCTGGGCGGATCCCGCCTCGATCCCGCCACCGACGGTCGCCCCGACCCCCGTCCTGATGTGCGCGAGCAGGCCCGGCAACTCGGTGACCTGTCCGCCGACTTCGACTTCAGCCAGGTTCCCCGTCCACCACTGCTGCTTCCCCTCAACCCCTCGCCGGGACCTGCCTCCAAACCAGGCGGCTGACGGGGTCCGCGGTCGGCGGTTGGGCCCTCACTAGGGTGGGTTGGTGGACCGTGCCGGACCGCAGGCCCGGGACGACTCAGTCGCCTGGGGCATCCCCTCGCACGGCGAGCCCCGCTGGCCGGCCTTGCTGGCGGTAGTGGTCGCCATCGCCCTGCAACTTTCTTTGCCGGACAGGCTCATCCAGGGGTTGGGGAATCGGTGGCTGATCCCCGCCTTGGAGGGCGCCCTGATTGTGGTCCTTCTCGTGACCAACCCCGGACAGATCTCCAAAGAGCAGGCACGCCTACGCGTCGTCGGGGTGGTCTTGATCGCCATCATCACGGTCGCCAACGTGGTCTCGCTCACAGAGCTCATCCGGGCATTGATCTACAGCACCACGTCGGGACGGCCGCTCATATACGCGTCGGTGCCGGTTTGGATGACGAACGTCATCGCCTTCGGGCTCTGGTATTGGGAACTCGATCGTGGCGGGCCTGCCCTCCGCCAGATGGCCCAACACCGCCGTCCCGACTTTCTCTTTCCCCAAATGTCGGTTGCGGGGTCGTCCCCGGGGTGGGCCCCGAGCCTGCTCGATTACCTCTACACGTCCTTTACCAACGCCACTGCATTCAGCCCGACTGACACGATGCCGCTCACCGCGTGGGCGAAGCTGCTGATGATGCTGCAGTCCCTCGCCTCCCTCGTGACCGTGGCCGTGGTGGTCTCTAGGGCAGTCAACATTCTGCGTTGAGGGCGATGCGCCGTCTCGTCTAGTAGCCAGCTGGAACCACGATCACGCCGGTAGGAGGCCTCTAGCCCTTCTTGGTCTCCCAGAAGATCTTGTCGATCTCGGCGATGTCGTCGAGCAGCTTCTGGCCGACCTTGACGTCGGTCGTCTTCTTCGACTCGCCGGCGGCCTTGGTCGCCCGCCAGAACAGCTCGTGCAGCTGCGGGTACTTCGACAGGTGGTCGGGCTTGAAGTAGTCGGTCCACAGCACCCAGAGGTGGTGCTTGACCAGGTCGGCCCGCTCTTCCTTGATCTGGATGGCCCGGGTCTTGAAGTCGGCGTCGTCGGAGCCGTTGTACTTCTCCATGATCGCCTTCACCGACTCCGCCTCGATGCGAGCCTGGGCGGGGTCGTAGACGCCGCAGGGCAGGTCGCAGTGGGCGTGGGCGACCCGGGGGGCCGAGAGGCGGTCGAAGGCTCCGAGAAGACGAGGGGCGATTCCCATGTGCTGCACTCCTTGTCCGTCCGAGAGTTCGGTGACTTCCGAGGCACACTACCCGGTGTCCTCCGACGCAGAACCGGGTCCTGGAAGCCGGCTGTCGGCCCCCCCGAGGGCCCTGGCCGTGGCCGGGGCGTCCGCCGCCCTCATGTTGGCCGCCCTCACGGTCCGGCCGGTGCGCCGCCTGCAGATCGCCGGCGACAGCATGGAGCCGACCCTGTCGGCCGGCGACCGGGTGGTGGTCGTGCGTCGCCGTCCCCGGGTCGGCGACGTCGTCGCCGTACGCCAGCCCGCCGACGAGAGTCGGCTGGTCGTCAAGCGGGTGACCGAGCGGGCCGGTGACAGCTTGTGGCTCCTCGGCGACAACCCCGCCCGCAGCACGGACAGCCGCCAATGGGGTTGGGTGGGACGCCATCGCGTCGCCGGCGTGGTGCTGTACCGCTACCACCCCGAAAGATCGGCCGGGCGCCTTGACCGTGGCGGGTACCATCGCCACACATGCCGATAGGCCCCGAAGACATCGAGCGTCTGCTGGACCCGACCTACGTGGAGGGGCTACCCACCCGTTCCATGGAGGAGATCCGCGCCGCCCGCATCGAGCTGCAGGAGGCGGAGACGGCCGTTTCGTTCCAGCGCCGGCTGGTGCAGGGGCGGCTCGATCTCATCCATTCGGAGCGCCACCGCCGGCAGGAGGGCGGGGACCGCGACATGCGCTCCCTGGTCGAGGAGCTCCCGTCGATCCTGGCCGAGCACAGCCGGACCCCCGGGCCCGGGCGGCTGCCCCGTTACGTGGACCCCGGTGAGGACGCGTCCGTCCTGACCGACGAGGTCGACGCCGTCGCCGACCCGCGGGCCATGGCCGATCTTTCCGTTCTCTCCGACGAGGACCTGACCGCCCTCACTGAGGCGCTCAGCCAGCTCGAACGTGTGGTGTCGGATCGCCGTCACAACCTCCACCTGAGTCTCGACGCGGTGCATGAGGAGATCGTCCGCCGCTACCAGAGCGGCGAGGCCAGCGTGGACACTCTGCTCAAATGACCGAGCCGGGCGGCTTCTGACGCCGTGAACGAGGCACCCGATCGGCGGCGGGAGCTAGGAGACTTCATCCGTGACCAACGGGCCCGGGCCCGGCTGTCGCTGCGGCGCCTGTCGGCGCTGGCGGGCATCTCCAACCCGTATCTGAGCCAGATCGAGCGGGGGTTGCGCAAGCCGTCCGCCGAGATCCTCCAGCAGATCGCCCGGGCTCTTTCCATCTCGGCTGAGACGTTGTACGTGCGGGCCGGCATCCTCGAAGAGCGCGAGGAGGATCTGGTCGCCCGCATCCGCGCCGACGCCTCCATGACCGAAGAGCAGAAGCGCCGGCTCGAAGAGCTGTACGAGTCGTTCCGGCGCCAGAACCGGGCCGCCGACGGGGACCCCGCCGGCGACGACCAGCAAGCCAGCGCCTGACGGACGGCGCCCCCCGGGACTCCGGCGCGGCCCGGCAGCGCCGCCCAATTCGGGAAGGTTCGGCAGGAAAGTAGGGTTGTCGGGCCCATGAAGAGCGTGGCCGTGTTGTCGATGCACACGTCGCCGCTGGCCCAGCCGGGGACGGGCGACGGCGGCGGCATGAACGTCTACGTGCGCGAGCTGTGCTCCGCTCTCGCCCGCTCGGGCACGCAGTGCGACGTGTTCACCCGGTCGTGGTCGGCCGACCTCCCGCCGGTGGTCCCGGTCGAGCCCGGGCTGCGGGTGCACCACGTCGAGGCCGGGCCGGCGGCACCGCTGCCCAAGGAGCGGCTGGTCGACCATGTGGAGGAGTTCGCCGAAGGTGTGCTCGGCCGGCTCGACGCCGGGCCGTGGGGGCCGGGCGCCGCCCCGATTGACGCCGTCCACGCCAACTACTGGCTGTCCGGCATGGCCGGCCACATCGTCAAGCACCGCCTCGACCTGCCACTGGTCTGCACCTTCCACACCTTCGCCCGGGTCAAGTCGGAGCACGGCGAGCCCGACCGGCCCGAAGACGTGTTCCGGGCCGCGGCCGAGGCGGAGGTCATCGGGTGCAGCGACGCCGTTCTGGCCTCCAACCCTCTCGAGGCCGAGCAGATCGTCCGCCTCTACGGGGCCGACCCCGACCGGGTTCCGGTGGTGGCGCCCGGGGTCGACCACGCCTTCTTCGCTCCCGGGGACCGGGCCCAGGCGAGGCGGGCGCTCGGGCTCCCGGCCGCCCCCGTGCTGATGTTCTGCGGTCGCATCCAGCCCTTGAAGGCGGCCGACGTGGCCGTGCGGGCCCTGGGCCGGCTGGCTCGGTCGTTCCCCCAAGCCTTCCTCGTGGTCCTCGGGGGACCGAGTGGCTCGGGCGGAGAGGCGGAGCTGGAGCGGCTGCGCCGGCTCGTCGGAGAGCTCGGTCTCGAGACCCGGGTGCGGTTCGTGCCGCCCCAGCCCCACGAGCTGGTGTCGACCTTCTACCGGGCGGCGGACGTCGTCGTCGTCCCCAGCCGCTCGGAGTCCTTCGGGCTCGTGGCCCTGGAGGCGGCCGCCTGCGGCACCCCCGTGGTCGCCGCCGCCGTGGGGGGGCTGCGCAGCCTGGTGCGCCACGGGGAGACCGGCTTCCTGATCGGCGAGCGCAGCGACGCCGCCTTCGCCGAGGCCATCGCCGCCGTGCTGTCGGACCCGGCCCGGGCCGCCGCCATGTCGGCCCGCGCCGTCCAGGCGGCTCGCTCCTACACGTGGTCCACCGCGGCCGGGGCCCTGCGCCGCCTCCACGGGGAGCTGTCCGCCGGCCGGCTGGTGGAGTGCCGGTAGGGCCGGCGGGCCCGGCCACCCCGGAGGAGCTCGACGCCTTCACGGACCTGGTCGACCGCTGGGCCCGAGCCGAGCTGGCCCGCCCGGGCGGGCAGGTGCTGGCGGTGGACCGCGATCCGGACCTGCGCCGCTGGTACGTGAGGATCCGGGGTGAGGCCAAGCTGGTCACGACGGTCTGGCTGACGCTGCGCCAACGCACCCTGCACGTCGAGGCCTACTTCATGCCGGGCCCCGAGGAGAACGTGGCGGAGTGCTTCGACTATCTCCTGCGCACCAACAACCGGCTGTACGGGCTGCGCTTCGCCCTCGGGGCCGAGGAGGCGATCTACCTGGTCGGCCAGGTGCCCCTCGCCGCCCTCGACGAGGTGGAGCTGGACCGGGTCGTGGGGGCCGCCTACGCCTACTCCGAGGAGTGCTTCGCGTCGGCGATGTCGATCGGATACGCCTCGAAATTCCGCCGCTGATCGGCGTCCGACACCCTTGTCCGCCGGGGCCGGCGACGGTAGGGTGGCCGTCGAGGCCCGAGGTGCGGAACGGCCGACTCGTTCGGGGAAGTACGGGTCAGGCCGGGAGGTTCCTCGGGCCTCCTTGGCGCCCCCAGTTAGCCTGCGACCGATGAGCTCGGTCCGGCTGGCGCTGGTCGGCGGAGGGCGGATGGGGGAGGCGCTGCTGCGTGGCCTCCTGGCCGCCGGCCGTCCTGTGGGCGAGCTGGCCGTGGTCGAGGCGGTCGAGGCCCGCCGGGCCGAGCTGGCCTCGGCCCACCCGGGGCTGTCGGTGGTGGCCGCCCCGCCCGAGGCGGAGGCGGCCGTGCTGGCGGTGAAGCCGGCGGACGCCGAGTCGGCCTGCGCCGCCCTGGCCGGCGCCGGGCTGAAGCGGCTCCTGTCCGTCGCCGCCGGGGTCACCACGGTGGACCTCGAGCGCTGGGTGGGACCGGGCGTGGCCGTGGTCCGGGCCATGCCGAACACCCCGGCCCTGGTCGGTGAGGGCACGGCCGCGCTGTCCGGGGGGGCCTCGGCCGGGCCCGCCGACGAGGCCTGGGCGGAGGAGATCCTCTCCGCCGTGGGCCGGGTGGTCCGGCTGCCCGAACGGCTCCTCGACGCGGTGACCGGGCTGTCGGGCTCAGGGCCGGCCTACGTGTTCCTCGTGGCCGAGGCGCTGATCGACGCCGGAGTGGCCGCCGGCCTCCCCCGCGACGCCAGCCGCCAGCTGACCATCGGCACCATCCTCGGAGCGGCCCGTCTGCTGGCCGAGACGGGCGAGACCCCGGAGGCCCTCCGGGCGGCGGTGACCTCCCCGGGGGGCACGACCGCCGCCGGCCTGCGGGTCCTCGAGGCCCGGGCCGTCCGGGCCGCCCTCATCGACGCGGTGGCGGCGGCCGCCGATCGGTCGCGTCAGCTCGGCTCGGGCTAACTCGTCCCCCTTTCCTCATTGACAACAGTGGCGTACAGTCGCCACAGGGCGGAGAGGGGTGATTTCACTGACGCAATCGAACTATGCGAGGGCCCGCTTCCTGACGGTGGCGGAGGTGGCCGACGCGCTCCGGGTCTCGAACATGACCGTCTACCGGCTGATCAACTCCGGAGCGCTGCCGGCGATCCGGGTGGGCAAGTCGTACCGCCTGCGCGAGGAGGACGTGGACAAGTACCTCGCCGATCGCTACACCCAGGCTGGCTGACCTCCACCGCTCCGTCGCCTTCCTCTCCGACTTCGGCGACGCCGACGAGTTCGTGGGCGTGGTGCACTCGGTCATGCGCGGCGTCTGCCCCGGCGTGGAGATCGTCGACCTCGGCCACGAGGTGCCGCCCCACGACGTGAGAGGCGGCGCGGCCATGCTCGAGCGAGCCGTGCCCTACATCACCGGCGGCGTGGTGCTGGCGGTGGTGGACCCCGGGGTGGGCGGGTCCCGCCGACCGGTAGCGGTGGCCGCCGGCCCTCTGCTCCTGGTCGGACCCGACAACGGGCTGTTGCCGTCCGCCGCCGACGCCCTCGGCGGCATCGAGAAGGCGGTGGAGGCGTCCGATCCGAGCTGGTGGCTGCCGGAGCGGGCCGGCACCTTCGACGCCCGCGACGTGTTCGGTCCGGTCGCCGCCCACCTGGCCGCCGGAGTGCCCCTCGAGCGGATCGGCCCGGCCATCGACCCGTCGGGCCTGGTCCGCCTGCCGCCGCCGGTCTGCGAGACGGGCCCCGGCGGCGTCACCTGCGAGGTGGTGTGGGTGGACCGGTTCGGCAACGCCGCCCTCTCCGCCGGGGCCGCCGAGGTGGACCGGCTCGGCCCCCGGCTCACCATCCAGGCGGCCGACGGCCGCCAAGGCCCCGGTCGCCCCGCCGGCGCCCGACGGGCCGCCACCTTCTCGGACCTGGCCCCCGGCGAGCTGGGTGTCATCATCGACTCCTCCGGTCAGGCCGCCGTGGTCCTCGACCGGGCCTCGGCGGCCGCCGCCCTCGGCCTGGCCCCGGGGGACCGGCTCCTGATCGGGCCGGCCTAGATTTCCCGGGCCCGCCACCAGACGGGACCACAAGAAGGCGCGGAGTGAGCTTGTGAACCTGGCCAGCATCATCGACCCTCACCCCGACGACGCTCCCGCCCTGCTGTGCGGTGACCGGGTCATCGCCTACGGCGAGCTGCGCCGGCTGGTCGCCGGCCTCAGGAGCGCGTTGGTCGAGGCCGGGGTGTCCCCCGACGACCGGGTGGTGCTCGCCCTGCCCAACGACTGGCCTTTCGTCGTCGCCTATCTGGCGGTGCTGGGGGTGGGGGCCGTCGCCGTGCCCGTCGACCCTTCCCTGCCCCCGCCGGCCCTGTCCGCCGAGCTGGCCGCCGTCGAGCCGGTGGCCGCGGTGGTGGGCGAGGCGGCGGCCGCCGCCCTGGCCGACGTCGACCCGGCCGCCAAGCCGGCGGTCGTCATGCGGGCGCCCGACGGGCTGACCGAGCTGGCCGAGGGCCGCCCCGCCCCCGTCGTCGACCGCCGGCCCGAGGACCTGGCCCTCTTGGTGTTCACGGCGGGTACGGCCGGACCGCCGAAGGCCGCCATGCTCACTCACGGCAATCTGCTCGCCAACCTCGAGCAGGTGCAGCGCCACCCCGGGCGGGCCCTCGTGCCCGCCGATGTGGGCTACGGAGTGCTGCCGCTGTTCCACGTGTTCGGCATCAACGTCGTCCTCGGGTTGGCCCTGTTCGCCGGGTCGTCCGTGCTCCTCGTCGAGCGGTTCGATCCGGCCGAGGCGCTGGGCGACATCCCCCGCCGCCGGGTGAGCCTCCTCGCCGGCGCCCCTCCACTGTTCGCCGCCCTCGCCGCCTATGAGCCGGCGACCGGCGACGAGCTCCAAGGAGTCCGCTTGGCGGTCTCGGGGGCGGCCGCCCTGCCCCCCGAGGTGGGAGAGGCGTTCACCGACCGGTTCGGCATCCCGCTGTGGCAGGGCTACGGGCTAACCGAGGCGGCGCCCGTCGTCACCTCGTCGGTCATCGCCGGCGTCCCCAAGCCCGGTTCCATCGGGGTTCCGGTCCCCGGAGTGGAGGTCCGGCTGGTCGACGAGGGCGGCGAGGACGCCCTGGTCGGCGACCGGGGCGAGCTGTGGGTCAGGGGCCCCAACGTCTTCCCCGGCTACTGGCGCGACCCGACGTCCACCGCCGCCGTGCTCACCCCCGACGGCTGGCTGCGCACCGGCGACATCGCCGTGGCCGACGACGACGGCTACCTCTACCTCGTCGACCGGGCCAAGGACCTGATCATCGTGTCGGGCTTCAACGTCTATCCGGCCGAGGTGGAGGACGCCCTGCGGGCCCACCCCGGCGTGGCCGACGTGGCGGTGGTCGGCGCCCCCGACCCCCGCACGGGCGAGATGGTCGAGGCTTTCGTGGTGGCGGCCGCCGGCACCCCGCCGACGGTCGAGGAGCTGCGCCGCTTCTGCTCCGAGCGGCTGGCCGGCTACAAGTGCCCCGGACGGGTCACCTTCGTCGAGGCGCTGGCCCGCGGGGTCGGCGGCAAGCTCATCCGCCGGGCGGTCCGGCCCGGCTGAACCATTGGGCCGCTTGTGAAAATGTGAACGTGGCCGGCGGTACGATTGGCTCATGTCCCCCGGCCGGGCCCGCATCCCGGAGGCCACCGTCAGCCGCCTGCCGCTCTACCTGCGGGTGCTGCTCGACCTGGCCGGCGAGCAGGTCCGCACCGTGTCCTCGGAGCGGCTGGCCGAGCTGGCCGGGGTGAACGCGGCCAAGGTCCGCAAGGACCTCTCCTATCTGGGCTCGTACGGCACCCGCGGCGTGGGCTACGACGTCGACTTCCTCATCGACCATGTCGGGCGCGAGCTCGGCGTCACCAGCGACTGGCCCCTGGTCATCGTCGGGCTCGGAAACCTGGGCCGGGCCCTGGCCAACTACGGGGGGCTGTCCTCACGGGGGTTCCGCATGGCCGCCCTGCTCGACGTGGACCCGTCCGTCGTCGGCGAGAAGATCGCCGACCTGGCCGTGCGCCACCTCGACGAGCTCGAGCGGGTCGCCGCCGCCGAGCGGCTGGCCGTCGGCATCATCGCCACGCCTCCCGCCGCCGCCCAGGACGTCGCCGACCGGCTGGTCGCCGCCGGGGTGACCGCCATCCTCAACTTCGCCCCGGTCGTGCTGTCGGTGCCGGACCACGTCACCCTGCGCAAGGTCGACCTGGCCGTGGAGCTGCAGATCCTCACCTTCTACCAGCACCACCAGGCCCGCCTGCGCGCCGTCGCCGGCGACGGGGAGGAGTCGGCGTGACCTGGGGACTGGCGCGGGGGGCGCCGGTGGGACATTCTCGTCGGGCGTAGATAACGGGAGCAGGCTTTGTCGGTTGTCGTCGTCGGGTTGAGCCACCGGACCATCCCGCTCGAGCTGCTCGAGCGGATGACGCTCGCGGAGTCCGACCTCCCCAAGGCGTTGCGCGACCTGCGCGAGCGGGCCCACCTGGTCGAGGCGGTGATCGTCTCCACCTGCCAGCGCACCGAGATCTACGCCGAGGTCGACCGCTTCCACGGCGCCCTCGGGGAGGTCCGTCACTTCCTCGCCGACATATCCGGCGTGGCCGTGGACGACTTCGTGGACCACCTCTACGCCCACTACGACGAGGGCGCCGTCGCCCATCTCTTCGAGGTGGCGTCCGGCCTCGACTCCGCCGTCGTCGGCGAGGGCGAGATCCTCGCCCAGGTGCGCACCGCCTGGGAGCTGGCCCGGGCCGAGGGGGCCGCCGGCCCAATCCTGTCCGGCTTGTTCCGCCACGCCGTCGAGGTCGGCAAGCGGGCCCGCACCGACACCGCCATCTCGCGGGGCACCACCTCGGTCTCCCAGGCGGCCGTGGCCCTGGCCGCCGGCACCCTCGACGGGTTGGCCGACCGCACCGTGGTGGTCGTGGGCGCCGGCACCATGGGCGAGGGGATGGCCGACACCGTCGCCGACCGGGGCGCCGGCCGGCTGCTGGTCGCCAACCGCAGCGCGGCCCGGGCCGCCGCCCTGGCCCGGCGGGTGGGCGGCAGCCCCGTCCACTTCTCCGACCTCCCCGCCGCCGTGGCCCAGGCCGACGTGGTCCTGACCTGCACCGGGTCGCCCGTCTTCGTCCTGTCCGCCGACGACGTGGCGGCGGCGATGACCGCCCGCCCCGGCCGCCCCCTGCTGATCGTCGACGTCGCCGTCCCCCGCGACGTGGAGCCGGCGGTGGCCGACATCGCCGGGGTCACGTTGCTCGACATGGACGACCTGCGCAGCTTCGCCGAGGCCGCCCTGGCCGGCCGGCGGGCCGAGATATCGCTGGTGCGCGACATCGTGGCCGAGGAGGTCGACCGCTACTCCGAGCTGGTGACCGCCCGGCTGGCCGCCCCGCTGGTCGCCGCCCTCCACCAGCGGGCCGAGGACGTCCGGCTGGCCGAGCTCGAGCGGTTCAAGGGCCGCCTGGCCAGCCTCGACCCCCGCCAGCGCGAGGCGGTCGAGGCCCTGAGCCGGGGGATCCTGGCCAAGGTGCTGCACGAGCCGACCGTCCGCCTCAAGGACGAGGCCGGCACGGCGCGGGGCGAGCGGCTGGCCGAGGCCCTGCGGACCCTGTTCGACCTGTAGGCCGGTGTCCCCCCGCTGGCGGGCGGCCACCCGGGGCAGTCCCCTCGCCCTGTGGCAGACCCGCCGGGTCGCCTCGCTGCTCGGAGGCGACGTCGAGGAGGTCGTGGTCCAGACCACCGGCGACCGCCGGGCCGACGCCCCGATCCACGAGATGGGCGGCCAGGGCGTGTTCGTGCGCGAGGTGCAGGCGGCCGTGCTCGAGGGCCGGGCCGACTTCGCCGTCCACTCGGCCAAGGACCTGCAGCCCCGGGTCACCCCGGGGCTGGCCCTGGCCTGCGTCCCTGAGCGGGGAGACCCCCGCGACGCCCTGGTTGGCACCCGCCTCGACGACCTGCCTCCCGGCGCCCGGGTGGCCACCGGCTCGGTGCGGCGGCGGGCCCAGCTGGCCTGGCTGCGGCCCGACCTCACCTTCTCCGGCCTGCGGGGCAACATCGGCACCCGCCTCGAGAAGGCCGGCCAGTTCGACGCCATCGTGATGGCCGCCGCCGCCCTCGACCGGCTCGGCCGGTTGTCGGAGGCCGCCGACATCCTCGACCCCTCGGTGCTGCTGCCCCAGGTCGGGCAGGGGGCCCTCGCCGTCGAGTGCCGGCAGGACGACGCCGCCGCCACCGAGGCCCTCGCCGCCCTCGACCACGGCGCCTCGCGGGCCGAGCTCGACGCCGAGCGGGCCTTTCTCGACACCCTCGGGGGCGGTTGTGACCTGCCGGTCGGAGCGCTGGCCCGGTGGGAGGGCGGCGCCATGACCATGGACGTGCTCGTCGCCGGGCTCGACGGGCGGACCGTGCTGCGCCGACGCCAGGAGATGCCCGCCGGCGGGGACCCGGCGGCCTTCGGCGTGGCCGCCGCCCAGCGCCTGCTCGAGGGGGGTGCGGCAACCGTCCTCGCCGGCGGTGACGACGTCCTCGCCGGCGGTGACGACGTCCAGCTGCCGACGTGAACGTCGGCGGCCCGCTGGCCGGCTGGCGAGTCGTCGTCACCCGGGCGGCAGCCTCCTCCTCCGAGCTGGCCCGCCGGTTGGAGGCGGCCGGCGCCGGGGTGGTGGAGGTGCCGACCATCGAGATAGCCGACCCGGCCGACGGCGGCCGGGCCCTGGCGGCATGGGCGGCCCGTACGGAGGAGCTCGACTGGGTCGTCGTCACCTCGGCCAACGGCGCCGAGCGCCTCGTCGCCGGCTGGGGAGGGCCCGACGCGGTGGCGAAGGCGCGGGTCGCCGCGGTCGGGCCCGGCACCGCCGCCGCCCTCCGCCGGGCCGGGGTGGAGCCGGCCCTGGTCCCCCCGGGCCCGTCCAGCGGCGCCGCCCTCGGTCGGGCCCTCCCCCCGCCGCCGAGGCAGGGTCGGGTCCTTTTGGCCCGGGCCGAGACGGCGGACCCCGAGCTTCCCCGCGTCCTGGCCGCCGCCGGCTGGCAGGTGGAGGAGGTCGCCGCCTACCGCACCGTTCCCGTAGCGGTGCCGGCGGAGCTGGCGGCGGCGGCCGGCGCCTGTCATGCCGTCACCTTCGCCTCCGCCTCGGCCGTGCGCTCCTACCTCGCGTCGGCCGGCCGGGCGGCGGTGCCTCCGGTGATCGCCTGCATCGGCCCGACCACGGCGGCGGCGGTCGCCGAGGCGGGCCTGTCCGTCGACGTGGTCTCCCCCGTGCAGACCCTCGACGGGCTGGTGTCCGCCCTGGCCGAGGAAGCGGCCCGCCGGGGCCGGCCGCCGCCATCCGCCGGCCACAGGACGAGGCCGTAACCTTTCGGTGTGACCTTCCCCGTCCGCCGCATGCGCCGCCTGCGCGCCAGCCCGGCCGTGCGCCGCCTGGTGGCGGAGACCCGACTGGCCGTCGAGGACCTGGTCGCCCCGTTGTTCGTGCGCGAAGGGATCGACGAGCCGGTGCCGGTGCCGAGCCTGCCCGGCGTGATGCAGCACTCGCGGGCCTCGCTGGTGAAGGAGGCGGCCCGCCTGGTCGGGCTCGGCGTGCCTGGGCTCATCCTGTTCGGGCTGCCCGAGGAGAAGGACGCTTCCGGCTCCCAGGCATGGGACCCCTACGGGATCGTGCAGGTCGCCTTGCGCGACCTGGCCGAGGAGGTCGGTGACTCCGCCGTGCTGATGGCCGACCTCTGCCTCGACGAGTACACCGACCACGGCCACTGCGGGGTTCTGACCGACGCCGGCGAGGTGGACAACGACGCCACCATCGAGCTGTACGGGATGGTCGCCGTCGCCCAGGCCGACGCCGGGGCCGCCCTGGTCGCGCCGTCGGGGATGATGGACGGCCAGGTCGGCGCCATCCGCTCCGCCCTCGACGACGCCGGCCACGCCGACGTGGCGATCATGGCCTACGCCGCCAAGTACGCCTCCGCCCTCTACGGGCCGTTCCGCGACGCGGTCGACGTCACCATCGCCGGAGGCGGCGACCGGCGCGGCTACCAGCAGGATCCCCGCAACGGACGCGAGGCCCTGGCCGAGGTCAGCCTCGACATCGCCGAGGGGGCCGACATCGTCATGGTGAAGCCCGCCCTCGCCTACCTCGACGTGATCCGCGACGTGCGCCAGCGCTTCGACGTCCCGGTCGCCGCCTACCACGTGTCCGGCGAGTACGCCATGGTGAAGGCGGCGGCGGCCAACGGCTGGATCGACGGGGACGCCGTCGCCCTCGAGCACGTCACCGCCATCAAGCGGGCCGGGGCCGACATCATCCTCACCTACTTCGCCGGCGAGCTGGCCGAGGTGCTCGGGGCGTGAGCCCCTCCAACTCGGAGCTGTTCGGCCGGGCCCGCCACGTCATCCCCGGCGGGGTGAACTCACCGGTGCGGGCCTTCGGCTCGGTCGGCGGGGACCCCTACTTCGTGGCCCGGGGGGAGGGCGCCTACGTGGTGGACGTCGAGGGTCGCCGCTACGTCGACTACGTCCAGTCCTACGGGGCGACGATCCTCGGCCACGCCCATCCGGCCGTGGTGGAAGCGGTGAGCCGGGCGGCGGCGTCGGGCACCACCTTCGGTGCGCCCACCGAGGCCGAGGTGCTGCTGGCCGAGGCGGTGGTGGAGCGGGTCCCCGGCTGCCAGATGGTCCGGCTGGTGTCGAGCGGCACTGAGGCGGCCATGAGCGCGGTGCGCCTGGCCCGGGGGGCGACCGGGCGGCCCCGGGTCGTGAAATTCGCCGGCTGCTACCACGGCCACTCCGACATGCTCCTGGCCGCCGGGGGCAGCGGCGTCGCCACCCTCGGGCTGCCCGGCTCCGCTGGGGTGCCGCCAGGAGCGGTGGCCGACACCGTCGTCGTCCCCTACAACCGGGTGCCCGAGCTCGACTCCGACACCGCCTGCGTGATCGTCGAGCCGGTGGCGGCCAACATGGGCCTCGTCGCCCCCGCCGAGGGGTTCCTCGAGGGCCTGCGCCGCCAGTGCGACCGGGTGGGCGCCCTGCTCGTCTTCGACGAGGTGATCACCGGCTTTCGCATCGCCCGGGGCGGGGCGGCCGAGGTCTTCGGCGTCACCCCCGACCTGTGGTGTTTCGGCAAGGTCATCGGCGGAGGGCTGCCGGTCGGCGCCTTCGGCGGCCGGAGCGACGTCATGGGCGAGCTGGCCCCCCTCGGCCCCGTGTACCAGGCCGGCACCCTGTCCGGTAACCCGCTGGCCACGGCGGCCGGTCTGGCCGTGCTGGGCCTGCTCGACGCCGCCGCCTACGCCGAGCTGGCCGACACCGCCGGCCGGCTGGGCAAGCTGCTGGCCGACGCCTTCTCCTCGGCGGGGGTGGGCGCCCAGGTGCCGGTGGTCAGCAGCCTGGTCGGCGTGTTCCTCGGGCCCGATCCGGTCCGCGACTACGACGAGGCCCGAGCGGTGGCCGACAACGGCGCCTACACCCAACTGTTCCGGGGGTTGCTCGACGCCGGGGTGGCCCTCGCCCCCGGCGCCTACGAGGTGCTGTTCCCCGGCCTCGCCCACGGGGACGCCGAGCTCGAGCGCACGGCGGCGGCCGCCGCCGAAGCGGCCACCCGGATCAGCCCCGGGCGATAGCGGCCACGGCCCGGTAGGCGGCCTCGGCCGGGCCCAGCTCGTCGGGGCGCAGCATGTTCGACATGATCCGCAGCACCCACTCCATGAGCGGCCGCGAGTGCATGCCCGTGCCGACCAGCACCCGCATCAGCTCGGGCCGGCCGATGATGCGCACGAAGGCCCGGGCCACCCGGTAGTAGAGCCCGTAGCTGGCCGCCAGCCGCTCCTCGTAGCCGGGCAGGCCGTCGCGCCCACCTTCGGTCGCCCGGCGACCGCGCCCGGAGCCCCCCAGGGCGTCGGCCAGGGCGAGCGCCGCCATTCGCCCCGTCTCGTAGGCGTAGGCGATCCCCTCGCCGTTGAAGGGGTTGATGGCCCCGGAGGCGTCGCCGACCAGCGCCCAGCCGGGCCCGGTGCGCGGTCCCACCGACAAGCCCATGGGGAGCCGGCCCCCGGTCGGCGGCCCGCACGACGTGGCCGGCGAGATCTCCCACGACCTGGGGGCCCACTCCACGAACGCCTCCATCAACGCGGTGGTGTTCACGTCCTTCCACCGGCTGAAGGTGGACAGCAGCCCCACGCCCACGTTCACCCGCCCGTCGCCCACCGGGAAGATCCACCCGTAGCCGGGCAGCACGTTGCCCTGGGCGTCGCGCACGTCGAGATGGGACTCGATCCAGGGCTCGTCGTGGCGGGGGGAGAGGAAATAGCCCCGGATGGCCATGCCCTGCGGGTAGGAACGGTCCCGCGCCGCCCCCAGCGCCCGCCCGAGGCGGGAATTGGACCCGTCGGCCACCACCAGCCACCGCCCCCGGGCATCGACCACCTCGCCGGTGGCCTTGCGCCGGACCCGGGCCCCGACCACCCGGCCGTCGGCCACCAGCGGCTCGGTTGCCTCCGACTCCTGCCAAAGGGTGGCCCCGGCCTTCTGGGCCCGCTCCGCCACCAGCTGGTCGAGGTCGTGACGGGTCACCACGTAGCCGTGGGACGGGAAGCCCGGGTGGTCGGGCCAGCTCATCTCCAGCGTCCGTCCGAAGGCGATCGAGCGCAGGCCGTCGAAGCGGTGGTGGCCCTCGAGCTCGGCCGCCAGGCCCATGTCGGTCAGCTGGCGCACCGAGCGGGGGGTGAGGACGTCGCCGCAGGTCTTCTGGCGCGGGAAACGCTTCTTCTCGACCAGCAGCACGTCCCATCCAGCGTCGGCCAGCCAGTAGGCGCAGGCCGCCCCGGCCGGCCCTCCTCCGGCGACGACTACGTCGCAGGAAACCGTCCGGTCGCTGGGCACGGCCCGACACTACGCGCCGGGCCAATCCCCGTTTTCATGGCGGGCGGAGGCGCGCACTAGGTTACGACGCGGCCCGGAAACGCCCCCGGGTCACCGACGCAACACCGCAGGATTGGACGCAGCCATGACCCAGTACATGCCGATCCTCGCCCTGTTCATCCTGGCCACGCTGTTCGCCGGCCTGAGCTTCGCCGCGTCGAGCCTGCTGGCCCCGCGCCGCTCCACGCCGGCGAAATCGGCGCCGTACGAATGCGGCATCGTGCCCGACCGCGAGCCGGCGGAGCGGTTCCCTGTCCGCTTCTACCTGGTGGCGATGATCTTCATCATCTTCGACATCGAGATCATCTTCCTCTACCCGTGGGCGGTGGTCTTCGACCAGCAGAAGGTCTTCCTGCTGGTGGAGATGCTGGTGTTCTCGGGCGCGGTATTCGTCGCCTTCGTCTACCTGATCAGCAACGGCGCCCTCGACTGGGGCCCGGTCAAGCGGCTGCGCCCGGCGACGCCGGTCTCGCCCGCCCGCACCTCGGAGACCACCATCCGCCGCCTCGGTCCTGGCCCCGACGCCGGGCAGGCGGCGTAGGGGACGCCGGTGGGATTCGAGGACCTCAACCACAACTTCATCACCGCCCCCCTCGAGGAGCTGGTCAAGTGGGCCCGGCGCAACAGCGTGTGGCCGGCCACCTTCGGGTTGGCCTGCTGCGCCATCGAGATGATGGCGACCGGTGCCGCCCACTTCGACATCTCGCGCTTCGGCATGGAGGTTTTCCGGGCCTCCCCCCGCCAGGCCGACCTCATGATCGTCGCCGGCCGGGTCAGCCAGAAGATGGCCCCGGTCCTCCGCCAGGTCTACGACCAGATGATGGAGCCCAAGTGGGTCATCTCCATGGGCGTGTGCGCGTCGACCGGCGGCATGTTCAACAACTACGCCATCGTGCAGGGGGTCGACCAGGTGGTGCCGGTCGACGTGTACGCCCCCGGCTGCCCGCCGGGCCCCGAGACGCTGCTCCACGCCATCCTGACGTTGCACGAGAAGATCGCCACCGGCGAGATCACCCGCCGCCGCCGTGAGACCGGCGCCGGCGCCGCCCTCGCCCTGCCGGACCACCCTGGCGGCGCCGGCCACGAGCCGACACGGGTCTGGGTCGGGGTCCCCCACTGATGACCGAGGAGATGGCCGCCGCCGGGGCAGTGCCCGCCGGCGAGCATTCGCCCGCTGCCGACGACCTCGCCCGCTACGGCGTGCCGGTCAGCTACTCGCGGGGCCAGGCGGTGCTCCACCCCGAACGCGCCGGCTACCTCGACCTCATCGAGGCGCTGCGGGCCGACGGCTTTAACCAGTGCGTCGACATCACGGCCGTGGACTACCTCGCCCACCCGTCGCGCCCGCTGCCCGAGGGTGTCGCCCGCCAGCGCTTCGAGCTGGTGGTCAACCTGATCTCCTACTCGCGCCGCCAGCGGCTGCGGCTCCGCATCCAAGTACCCGAGGCCGAGCCCAGCGTGCCGTCCCTCTTCCGCATCTTCCCCGGCACCGAGGCCATGGAGCGCGAGGTGTTCGACATGATGGGGATTGTCTTCACCGGCCACCCCGACCTCACCCGCATCCTCATGCCTGAGGACTGGGAGGGTCACCCGCTACGCAAGGACTACTCGGTCGGGCGGGTGCCGGTGCAGTTCAAGCAGGCGCCGAGCACTCGTTGAGGACGACGTGAGCGACCACCACGATCACCCCGATCACCCCGATCACCCCGACCACGACGACGCCGAGTTCGTCCTCGAGACGTCGGAGGGCCGCCAAGAGATGCAGCCCCGGTCGTCGACCGAGTCGGCCGAGCTGCTGCGCGAGGAAGGCGCCGTTCTTCGTCTGCCCGAAGGCCCGACGCTCGACTCCGGCGATCTCGACATCGAGATCCCCGACGACGAGACCATGATCATCAACATGGGCCCGCAGCACCCGTCCACCCATGGGGTCCTCCGGGTCATGATGGAGCTCGACGGGGAGACCGTTCTGCGGTCCAAGCCGGTGATCGGCTATCTGCACACCGGCATGGAGAAGACGGGCGAGGAGCTCACCTACGTGCAGGGCTGCACCAACGTCACCCGCATGGACTACCTGGCGCCGCTGTTCAACGAGCTGGTCTTCTCACTGGCCACCGAGGCGCTGCTCGAGGTCGAGGTGCCGGAGCGGGCCACGTGGATCCGCATGCTGATGACCGAGCTCAATCGGGTCTCGTCCCACCTGCTGTGGATGGCCACCAACGGCATGGACCTCGGCGCCGTGTCGATGATGATTTACGGCTTCCGCGAGCGGGAGATGGTCCTGGACTTCTTCGAGAAGACCAGCGGCCTGC
>JAJPHE010000011.1 GCA_021325435.1 Actinomycetota bacterium
AGCCTCGGAGGGAACAGCAACACCGGCCAAGGCACTCTCACGATCGAGCTGACTCTTCCTTTCAACCGGACCTCATGTCCGAACGCCTGGCGCCAGACGAACGTCCCGTTCGGACCGCCACCAGGGCCCGGTGCGCCGCCGGTCCCCCACCTCAACAACCTGTCGCATGGCCCGACCGGCCCACTCGGCAGCTTCCAGCCCATCACCTGACCGAATGACGTACCCAAACGCTCGGTTCGCGGCGCCCTGCAGTTTCGGTCGAGTTCCGGAATGGTCGCCCCAGGCACTTGAAACAGTTCGCATCTCGCCGACTGCCCCCGGGTCCGGTATCCCATCTACCCGGCGTTTGGAGGCACCCGTGGGCTCCCGGGCTGATATTGGGGGCGGCAACGGCGCCAGCGGATGGTTCGTCGACCGAGTAACCCGCCAGAGATGAGTCCCTCGACAGAACTCCGGGTCCGAGTCAGGCCGGGAACCTTGTGATCGGTGCCGAGGGCGACCTGTTGACGAGGGTGAGCCTGACAACCAGCACCCCGCCAGGCCCCGCAGCGTTGTGGCCAGCGGAGCTCCGTAGGGCAGGGTGATGAGACCCGTGACCACCGCGGCCAAGAGCAGGATCGTCCTGAGACGCAGGGGACCCCTTGTCCTTCGCCGCGCTCATGATTCGATTATCGCGTGGGCGAACGCATCCCCGGCCATCGCGCTCCCGCCCGGCCGTCCCATTCGGTCTGCCGGACTGCAGATCTAACCGCCAGCCACCCCTTCTCGGGCGGCAACAGCAGGCTCCTTGCCGCTCAATCCCTGGCTTGGCCGGTTGATTGGGCCGCCGAGCCGGCACGAAACTCATGACGTGGTGATCGGTTCCCAACCGAGGCCGGCTCGGTGCCGACGCGGAGTGCCCGCTTGGTTTCTCGTGGCGGGCCTGGTGGCCGCGGCTTGCGGCGATGGCACCGGCCACGCCGCCGGTTCTGGAGTGGCAACCCGGACCGGCCAGGCCACTGCCGAGGCGACCTGGGGCCGCCTGCCTCCATCTCCCCTGTCGCCGAGGGAAGACGCGATGGGCGTCTGGACCGGACGCGAGGCCATCGTGTGGGGAGGTGACGGGCCGGGCCCCACCCCTCGGGGCACGCTTTTCGCCGACGGGGCCGCTTACGATCCCCTCACCGGTCGATGGCAACGCCTCCCACCGGCGCCCCTGACTCCTCGTATCGGCGCTGACGCCGTATGGACTGGGACCGAGATGCTCATCTGGGGTGGCTTCGACGCGCTCTATGGGGCTTCGGCCCGGCTCCGCGACGGAGCTGCCTACAACCCGACCACCCACCGCTGGCGGCGACTGCCACCCGCCCCTTTGCCCGCCGGGACGGGGGAGGTCTCGGTATGGACGGGAAGGCAGTTCCTCCTATGGGTCGGGGACCAAGGCGCGGCGTACGGCCCACAGACGGGTCCATCCTCCCCGGGGGCGGCCTATGACCCCCTGGTGAACCGTTGGCGCCGGGTTTCGCCCGCTCCCCATGGGGTCGTTGAGTTCAATCGCCAGCTGGTGGTCTGGACGGGCAGCGAGGTCATCGCTCCTGTCCCGGCGCCGCTCCCGAAGAACCTCAATCTCTGCTCGCCCGCAGGCGGATGCGGGAGTCCCCAACCGGCCGTCCAGTTCGCCGCCTACGGCCCCACATCCGATCGATGGCGCACCCTCGCGCCACCTCCTCCTTCAGTTGAAGCGATGGCGGTTGCGGCAGGCGCCTGGGTGAACGGGCGCATGATCGTGGTTCAAGACGATGGCGGTACCGCCATCGGCGACCCGGCCCATGACCGCTGGCGCCTGGTGCCCAACAGCGGCCCGGTGTTCCACCGCCAGCCCGTGCTCGTCCGGATGAGCGGCGAAGTGCTGGCTCAGGGAGGCGGAAACGCGGAAGCGCCAGCGCTCATCGAGGCGGCATTCGACACGGCTACCGGCGCTTGGCGGACACTCCCGGCGCCACCGCTGGGGTCCCGGGTCGACGCCACCGAGTTGGACGCCGGGGGCAGGCTGCTCATTTGGGGCGGCGTCGACGAGCAGACCGAGAAGCCCGGGACCTTCTATGGGGATGGGGCCATCCTCGACCTACGCGTCGGTCAGGCGCAGAACGTCCTCTCGTCCAGCGCTGCCACACCTCAGGTGAGCAGCGGGCATCCGGCTCAGCCCCCGCCTCCGAGAGCGGAGCCGTTCCCCCCGACCATCGCCGTTCACCTGCCGACCGCAACGGCTCACCCGGGCCAGATCCTTCTGGTCGACTCGGAAACGGGAGCCACGCTGCGCAGCTTCGGGGCCGAATACGACCCCTACGTGTCGGACGGCTTCGCCCTGGCCGCCGACCGGTCAGCTCTGTACTACTCGCGCCTCAACGAGCCGGCCCAGAAGATCGAGATCGTCAGGGCGCCCCTCGGCCAGGCCGGGTCGTCGGTGATCGCTGACGGAACCGACGAGCGCCCGAGCCCCGACGGCCGGCAGCTGGCGTTCCGGCCGATGAGCACTTCCGAGGGCCTGGCGGTGATGGATCTGGCGTCAGGGGCCGTGCGGACCTACCCGCCGCCGCCCGCCCCGGCGGGCTCTGACGCGCTGTACCTGTCCTGGCTGGCGGACAACCGCAGCGTCGTCGTGATCACGTCGGTCCCAGGAGGTACGTCGGGAGGCGCATGCTTCGCCCCGGCCGGGCGACCATCCTGCGGTGCTCCGCCCACGACCGCGACTCCACCTCCGCCTGAGGCGTGGCTCCTCGACACGAGCCGTTCCAATCCAAGCTGGGCCAGGCTGCCGACACCCGCCCAGAGCAACGACGGCTGGGGCGGGTACCTACTGCTGGGCCCGGGCCGGGTACCCGAGAGCTTGGCCGTCGGATGGAGCTACGGGCATAGCGCCGACATTATGACCGTCATGACCGACGGTTCGGTATACGACAAGACCGCTCTTGCGCCGGACAGCCTCCCGCTTTCTGTGGACGCTACAGGCACCAACTTCCTGATCGCCGATCGCACGGGCCTGGCCAGGATGTCTCTAAGCGACCCGGCGCCGGTACCGATCCGAGGTCCCGTGGCGGAAGCTGCTTGGTGACCGGCACCGTCCCAGCTCGACCACGGCGACTAACCCCAAACGTCCGACGCGCGCGTCCCAAAGAGCCGGCTGACGCCTCCCGCCGAGGTGCCGTACCGGGACGCTCTGTAACT
Organism: Actinomycetota bacterium; assembly: GCA_021325435.1. GTDB lineage: Bacteria > Actinomycetota > Acidimicrobiia > Acidimicrobiales > JAJPHE01 > JAJPHE01. The sequence goes on from JAJPHE010000011.1 coordinate 3,205, forward strand.
GGCGGCTTTCGCCAGGTCGCCGGGCGGCGGTAGCCGGCGCTAATCGATCGATCACGCGGAGGCCGACCTCAGGTGCTCCAGCTTGGCGGCCGCCTGCTTGTCGACCTCGGGCAAGAGGTGGCCATACCGGTCGTAGGTGAACGCGACACTGGCGTGCCCCGCCCGGCGGGCGATCTCGGAGGGATCGACGCCGGCTGCAGCCAGGAAGGCGACCCCGGAGTGTTTGAGGTCATGCGGTCTGAGGGGGGCCACGCCGGCGGCAGCGACGGCTGGGCGCCAGAAGCGCCGGCGCCACTCCTCTGCGCGGAGGACCCCGCCGTCGGCGTGGGGGAAGACGTACGGATCGCCGCCGTGGCGGTCGAGGTGACCCGACAGCTCGGCAGCCACCGAGGCCGGCAGCCTCATCGTCCGCTGCCCGGCGGAGGTCTTGGGCGGCCCCTCGTGGACCCGCCCGCCCACCTCGACGACGTTGTTGGCCACCCGCAGAGTGGTGGCATCCGGGCCCAGGTCGGCCCGGCGCAGCCCGGCCGCTTCCCCGATACGCAGGGTCGCCCACGCCATCGTCAGCACCATGGCCCGGTAGCGGGAATCGATCGTGTCGGCCAGGACCTCGAGCTCGGCCGGGGTGAGGAAGCCCATCTCGGGATGACTGACCCGGGGCAGACGGACACGGGCGGCGGGGTTGGCCATCAACACGCCGGCGTCGACGGTGGCGTCGAGAAGCTGGTCGAGGATCGTGAAGGCGCGCCGGACGCTGGAGGGCGACAGTCGTGCCCCGAGAGCCGCGACCCACGCCTGAACGTCCGCCGGCGCCAGTTCGGCCAGGGGTATCCGACCGAGGAACGGCAGCAGGTCGTGGTCGAGGACCAGGCGGTCCCGGGCCCGAGTGGAGGGCCGGTGTCCGATCCGGGTCGTCCACCACCGCTCGGCGAAGACCTCCAGGTGCTGGCGGCCCGCCGCGCGGTCGATGACTCTCTCGCCGCCGGCCTCTGCTCCCGCAGCAGCGATGGCGGCGGTGGCGGCGCGCCGGGTCGGGAACGTCCCGACCGTGATCTGTCGGCCCCGCACCCGAATGCGGGCGTTGTAGCGCCCTGACTCCAGGCGTCGGATGGTCCCGAAAGCTGACTTGGCCACTGCAAGCTCCTCCCGTTCGGGAGGAGGAGTCAGGTGACGAGTTCGTGCCTCAGGCGTGCCTCACACCGGAGCTGGAACACCACTGCCTGCGCTGCGCCGATGGTCAGCTCGCGAACCCGTTCATGCCGCTGACCTCGACCGACGCGTCAGGATGGCTCCTGTCTCATCCCCGGTCACCGGCGCGACGGCGCATCAGGTGTGCTGCCTGGGAGCCCCTCGTCGAGGTACCGGTTGGAGCCGTCTGCGCAGGTGGGCGCAGCACCGGCGAGGTATGTCTCGTCGCCTACCTCCTCCTCTACTTGGCGGGACAGCCGTTCTGCTGGAACTGGGTGGCCGGGTCGGACCCGTGGAAGTTCCAGCCGTAGTAAGCAGCGGCCAGCTTCTCCGCGGAGATCGTCCGCGGGTTGGTGCCGTAGATCCGCGGTTTGTCCGCACACATGGCCTGCCATACCTGATTGGCGGTCGCATTGGGCCCGAGGGCCATGGTCTGCGACCAGCTCCGGGGGCCTCCGCTCACCTGTCCTTCCACAAAGTCCTGCCAGGCGAAGACGTTGACCCCGCCTCCGCGGCACAGGAGCGGGCCGGCGTTACCGTCTTGGTAGTAGGTCAGCGGGAGTGTGCATTCGTCGCTGACGGGCCCGACGGTGGCCGGGCTGAGGATGGCCCGAGCAGACGCTCCCGAGCCCCCATTGGTGCAAGGCAGCGGGACGGCGACCGGGTGGGGCCCGGCGGTGGTGACGGTGAACATCCCGTCGGGGCCGGCGGTGTAGATGGTGGTGTTGGCAGCTGTTGGCAGGGCGAACGTGGCAGCCGGCCTGCCGGTGGCGGCGTCGAAGCACCCCGCCTTCTCGTAGCCGGTGACGAACAGAGTCGGGCCCACGAGCGCCGCTCCGAGCCGCTCGGCGCTCTCATCGACATCTATGCCACCGAGGGTGGCCAGGCTGGACAGGTCGGACGCGCGCAGCCCCTGCACCTCGTCGGCCATGCCGGTGGCGAAGTGCACCCATACGGTGCCGGAGGCCGCCTCGAGCCCTCCACCGGCGATGCCGGGAAGGCTCTTCGAGTGCAGAACGGCTCCGGAGGAGGCGTCCCGCTCGATCACCGTCAGCGAGTTGTTGATGGCCTCAAAGAGCAGCTGTCCGTGCGGGCTGAGGGCCAGAGCAGTGACCTCGTAGCCGCCAGGAATGCGCGGGCCGATGGCGCCTGAGGCCGTGTCGATGCGCTCGAGGACGCCGTTGGAGGTGCCAACCCAGACCCCACCGGCGCCGGCGGCCAGAGACTCAGGCGGGCCATCCACGGGGACCGACCGCGCGGCCCGAAGCGTCATCGGGTCGAGTTCGACCAGCTCGTGGGCGGTGCTGGCGTCCGACGCCCCGGCAGCAGCCCACAGCCTGCTGGCCTGATAGGTGATCTGGCCCACCGTGGGCAGGACGGCGGAGGTTGCCCCCGTGGATCCATCGAGCGGGAGGCGGACGACAACTGACTGGGCCCCGGGCAGGCCACCCGAGCCGAGGGGAGCAGTCGCCACCGCAAATACGGCGTGGTCGGCCTGGATCGCCTGGCCGAGCTGCCAGCCAGCGGGCACCGTGGCGCCTCGGGCGGCCGTGGTCGGTGTGGTCGTCGAGGGGGTCGTCGAGCCCGGTGTGGCTGGCTCGGTTCTCGTGGTCGGAGGGCTGACTGTCCGAAGCTCGCCGCGCGGAGTCCGCCCGCCGACGGCTGCCAGACCAGCGGTTGTGCCCACTGCTGCGACCACGGCGGCTGCCACGGCGCCGACAAGCCGGCGACGGCGAACCATCCGCTGCGCCCGCCGGGTGACCTCCGCCCGAGCGGGGCCGTCGAGGTTGGGCGGGTTCGGGTCGTCCAGATGGGTGAACATCGCCCTCAGCCGCCCACCGGGCTCATCTGGCGGCGCAGGGCCTCGAGTCCTCGCGAGGCGTGCGTCTTCACCGTTCCGATCGTGCAGCCCAGCGCCTCGCCCACGGCTGCCTCGGGCAGGTCGGCGAGGTATCTCAACACGACCACCTCTCGTTGGCGCCGGGGCAGCCCACGCAGGGCCGCCACCAGATCGGCCCGGACGACCGCCAGATCCTCGGAGTGTTCCGACTCCGCTCGTGGTGTCATCAGGCGCTCTCGGCGCTGGCGGCGGCGCCAGACGGTGATGGCCAGGTTCGCCGCCGCCGTGCTGGCCCACGCCTCGGCGTGGTCCTCGACCTTGGGCCAGCGAACGAACGCACGGGCCAGTGCCTCTTGGCCGATGTCTTGAGCCTCCATACGGTCTCCCAGGATCCGGAAGGCGACGCGATATGCCCGGTCGAAGATGCCCTCCGCCGTGTCGTCGAAGCTCCTCATGCGCCCACCGTTCTCAACCCGGATAACGCCCCAGACCCCCTGCAAGGTTGACAGCCCCAAGAAGAGATTGACGCCGGCCCGCTCGCCCGGTGATGACCCGACGCAGCCGCGGCACGGCTCCTCGGACCGCCCACGTGCCTTTTGGAGGCTGGGCGACGCCGATTCGGGGCGCGCCGGGCGTAGGGTGGGCCCGAGACGGAAGGGCCCTTCTCGGAGCAGGACATGACAACGGCGGAACAACCACGACAGAGACCCTCCGGTGCTCGGCATGTACCGCGAACGTGGAGTCGACGGACTCTGGTCGTCGCAATCCTGGTCATGGTCGGGTCCACTGTCGCGGGCAGCTACGGCCCGCGGCGTGCAGACGCTTCGGACACCACGTCCGGTCCGGTCAGCGGATTCGGTGACGCCACGGTCTACGGGGCGCCGGCGGCAGGCAACCTGAGGTCCCCAATCGTCGGCATACTGGCCACGCCGGACAGCAAGGGATACTGGCTCGTCGGCGCCGACGGGGGCGTGTTCACCGAGGGCGACGCCGGCTTCTACGGCTCCGAGGGAGGTTCGGGCGTCCTGACGCCTCTGGTCGGGATGGCGTCAACCCCCGACGGACGGGGCTACTGGATAACCGGCAACCGAGGCAACGTCTACAACTTCGGCGACGCCACCAGTGAGCCCGGGGTCAGCGCAGTTCCCCAGGCTCCCGTGGTGGGCATCACCGCCACGCCTGCCGGCTTCGGCTACTGGCTCGTCAGCGCAGATGGCGGGGTCTTCACGCAGGGCAACGCCACCTTCCACGGTTCCATGGGAGGGACTCATCTGGCTGCCCCGGTGGTCGGAATGGCCTCCACCCCCGACGGGCAGGGCTACTGGCTGGTGGCCGCCGACGGCGGGGTCTTCAGCTTCGGCGACGCCACATTCCACGGATCGATGGGCGGCACCCACCTTGCTGCCCCCATGGTCGGCATGGCCTCCACCCCCGACGGTCACGGCTACTGGCTGGTGGCCGCCGACGGCGGGGTCTTCACGTTCGGCGACGCCACGTTCCACGGGTCCATGGGGGCCGCTCCTCCGGGCGGGAGTACCCCGGTCGCCGGCATGGCGGCTACGACCGATGGCGGTGGCTACTGGCTCACGACCACGGACAAGAGTCTTCCTCCCCCGGCCCGCGTGCCGTCCGTACTGGCGCAGTGCAACCTCCCCGGGGCGCCCCCGGCGATCGAGCCGGGCACCATCATGCTCGCCTGCGGCGACGGCAACGCCTACCTCGATCACCTGCGCTGGTCGTCCTGGACCGGGACCGCGGCCACGGCAACCGGCGTATACACCCACAACACCTGCACGCCGAGCTGCGCCGGAGGGACGTTCGTCTCCGCCCCGACCACCGTGCGGCTCAGCTACCCGGCGCAGACCAGGGCCGGGAAGGAGTTCGGGAGCGTTAGCTACACCGCGACCACTGCCTCAGGGGGATCGTCGACCTTCACAGAGGTCGCACCGACGAGTCCCGGCTGACCGACAAGCCGATCGGCAGCGCCTGCCGAGGGGACGGACCCGTGGCCCAGCAAAAAGGTCAGCGTTCAGGCCATCAACGTTCGGTATACTGAACATGTGGACTTCCTCCACCCCGTAGAGGCGATCGTCCCGGGAGCCACCGGGCGGCTTCTCGCCGCTCTCGGTCGCGTGGAGGCCGAGCTGCCCGTGGCCACCTTGGCGCAGGTCGCCGGGGTGGGTCGGACGCGGGCTTCGGGGATCCTCGCCGATCTGTCCGACCTCGGGGTGGTGACCAGGCGGGAGATCGGACGAACCGTTCTGGTGAGCCTCGCCCGGGACAACGCCGCCGGTCAGCTCATCGACCAGCTGGCCAACCTGCGCCGAGGAGTGATCGACCGTCTCCGCCAGCTCGCCTCCGAGATACAACCTGAGCCGGCCAGCCTGAGCGTCTTCGGCTCGTTCGCCCGGGCGGAGGCGGAGGCGGGAAGCGACATCGACCTTCTGGCCGTACGACATCCGGATGCCGATGGTGAGCGGTGGGCCACGTCACTGATGGAGTTCGTCCGCCGGGCGCGGACGCTGACCGGCAACCCGATAGAGGTGATCGACTACGACCTCGGCGAGTTGCGCCGCAAGACCCGAGGAAGGAGCGCCAAGGTCGGCAGGGAGTTCTGGGGCTCGATCCGCCGGGATGCCGTCATCCTGGCCGGGGCCCACCCCGCGGAGCTGCTGGGGACCGGTAATGGCACCGCGCGGCAATAGCGGTCGATCCGTCTCCCCGGCCGACGCCCGGGCCTACCTGGCCAAGGCGACGAGCTGGCTGGACGCCGCGGTCGAGAACCTGGACGCCGGCCGGTGGGACGTCGCCGCAGGGAGCGCCGTCACCGCCGGAATCAACGCGTGCGACGCGATCTCGGGAACTCTGCTCGGCCGGCGGGCCGGCGGTGACCACGCAGGGGCGGTGGCCCTACTGGAAGGTGCCGGAGAGGACGGACAGGCAGCCTCCCGGCAGCTGGCCCAGCTCCTGCGCTACAAGGCGCCGGCGCAGTACGACCCGGCGCCGATGTCCGCGGCGGATGCCCGCAAGGCGGTGGAGCTCGCACGCCGGCTGACAGACCGGGCGGGGGTTACCGTCGGGCGCCGACCGGGCAACCAGCCGGGAGCCCGCGGCTGATCGCAGGACGGCGCGAGGAGGGGAGATGAGCACACACATCACCCGGAGTGTTGGAGATGCGGATGGGCCGGTTGACCGCCAAACTGACCGCCACGAGGACGGACTCCGGCGGTCAGCGCCGGACGTCGGCGAACTTCACGTCCCCATTGACCTGCGGAAACACACGCGTGTGAATAACGGCCAACGTGCCTGCCGGCATTGGAAATCGTGTGTCCTGCAAGGGACCGTGGGTTCAAATCCCACCCTCTCCGCTCGAGGACCTTCCAGTTCCTGCGACGGTTGAGAGCCCGAACGCTCTCGGCCGTCGCGCCCCGTTTCCCGTCCCGGCCGGGCGACTGCGGCTGTTTCGCCGGGTGATTTAGCGAGCTGACGGTGCGGCCGCCACCGCTCGAGCGAGCTTGGGCAGCGCCGGCGCGGGGAAGGGCGCCACCGCGCTCACGTTGATCTCACTCAGCACATAGCTGTCCGCCCCCTCCGGGTCCTTCGCTGCGAAGAGGAAGTCGGCGTCCCACAGCGCCGGCAGCGAGCCGTAGTCGACACCCACCAGCTCCTGCAGGCCCGGGACCCACTCCTCCTCCATCGACCGGCGGAGCCGGGCGAAGCTGGCCTCGTCCGGGCCGAACATGGTCTTGGCTGACGGAAGTCCGAACACGCACTCGGGCGCGACATCGGGCGGGTACTGACGCGAGAAGCCCACCACTTCAGCCTTGACCAGGTAGCACCGCACGATGCCCTGGGTGATGAGCGGCTGAAAGGCCTGGTCGATCAGGCGACCCTCGCCGCCGTTGTACCCGAAGTACTTCTCGGCGCGGTCCATGAAGGCGCTCAGCGCAACCTGCTCAGCCGCGCCGTCGCGGCTCCTGGCGCTCTGGACCTTTACCACCGGGTCATTGCCCGCCGACTGATCGTCGCCGGCCACGCCCACTTTCCAGACGCCGATGCCGCCGTTGCCCCGGTACTGCTTGAGCACCCGCGGCCCGGATGCCAGGGTCGCCGGGAAGGAGCGCTTGAACTCCTCGGCCGTCCGGTAGAGCTGGACGTCGGAACCCCAGCCCAGGCTTCTGGTCCGATAAAGGACCTCCTTGGTGCCCATCCGGGCGATGACGTCGGGGTGGGCGGAGACCCAGACGCCGGCGCCGGACACGTCTCTCAAGAGCCGGTCCAGCTGGGCCCGGTCCCTCGATCCGGTCACGGGATCGACCCAGACGAGAACCCCGTCGACGCCGAGGAGCTGGTCCCGAACCTCGTCGGCGAACTCCTCGGAGTAGACCGCCGCCTCGGCGGCGACTCCGACCTCCGCCAGCGCCGCCGCCACCGGCGCCAGCCGCCCCCCTACCTCCGGGCCCGAGTCTCGTTGGGCGCGATCACCGCGGAATACGAGAGCGACCCGCACCAGGCGAGAGTAGGACTGCCCAGCGGGCCTCACTCACACCTTGACATCCGCCCCTCGAGGGAGGTTCAGCCGGTGCTGGCCCGGGAGCAGTACTGGCGCCGTCGACCATCGACCCGTCCGTCCGGCGCCGGCTGGGTCCCGTGGCGGGCCGGGCGGCGCCCCGCGTGCCGGGCCAGGGCCGCCCACAGCAGCTCGTCCGGGAAGACGACCTCCTGCCGGTCGCCGGGGCAGGTGCCGGTCCGGCGGTGCCGGCTGACCAGCTCCTCAGCGCTGTAGTCGCTGGCGGACAGGATCAGCCGGCCGCACCGCTCACAGACGACGGTGATCATCCTGCCCTCGCCCGTCGCCCCCATCGGTCAGCCGAGGAACCCGGGCACGAGGTGGCGGGCCAGACGGACCGTCACCGCACCCAGTCCGAGCAGGGCGGCCGCCACTGCGGCCAGGAAGCCGACCGGGGCGCCGGTGAAGGGCAGCGAGCCGGCGGGCCCGGCGGGAGTGGATTCGCCGGCGGGAGCGGTGGCCAGGGCCGGGGAGGCGCCCGGCGCCGCCGCCGCGTTCGGGGTGGCCGGAGCGGCGGCGCTGGCGGCGGGGGCGCCGGCGGGAAGGACGCCCAGGGTGCCGACCGAGCCCTGCCCGGCCTGGGCGGTGAAGGCCCCGAACGGCAGCCCGGTGGCGCCGCCGAGCGAGCCGGACGCCACGTGGGAGTTGGCGTAGCCCACCCCGCCGCCGACGTGCAGGCAGTCGAGGTTGAGCAGGTTCTGGAGATTGAGGGCCGTGCACACCGCGGCGGTGCCGTCGGTCGAGGTGCCGATCCGGTTGCCGTTCACCGAGACCAGCCACACGTTGCCGGTGCCGTTGGAGAAGGCGTCGGCGTACAGCACCTGCAGGTCGAGGCCGCCGGGGCCGCCGGCCTGGACGCAGGCGCCACACGTCGAGGTCTCGCCGGCGGAGGAGCCACCGGTCTGGCTGCCCTGGTAGGTGGCCTTCGAATGCGAGTCGACCACGGCGGCGTCGATGCCGTTGGCGCCGCCCACGTTGCCGGTGGCGACCGCGGCGTCCGACGCCGACTTCGAGCTGCCGCCGCCGGCCGAGCTGGACGCGTCGTAGGGGGCCACCGCGGCGCTGGCCGGGCCGACCTGACCGGTGCTCAGCCGGGAGCCGCTGGAGCTGCTGCCGTTGGCGGTGTTGCTCTGCCCGCCCGTGGACAGCACCGGCTGGCCGCCCACGCTGACGACCGTGGCGCCGGAGGAGGCCCCGGTCGAGCTGGCTTGGGCGTTGGTGGTGGACACGGTGGCGATGGGCTGGCTGGAGGACCCCACGCTGACCGCCGTGCTGCTGGCGGTGCCGTCGGGAGCGGGCACCACGTCGGCCCACGCCGCCAGCGGTGCGTAGAAGAACAGCCCCCCGCCTGCCGCCGCCATCGCCGCTGCTGCAACCGTCCGCTTCCGCATCACTTGTCATCCCTCGTTGCCTGGGGGCCCACCGCATCGGGCCTTTCGACTACCCAGACGGATAACCAGTGGCGTTATGACGCGGATTGACTAGATATTTCGAAAATCAGAGGTCGAGGGTCTGGAAGTCCTCGGCCAGGACGCAGTCGGGCACGCCGGTGACGGACACGCCGGCCCCGAGGTGGGTCAGGACCAGCCGCACGGCGGGAAACCGGCGCCGGAGTTCCACCACGTCGTCCACGTCCATGTGCACCGCCGGAGGCGGGTGGGGCCCGTTGCACTCGAGGACGAGCACCTCGGACTGGTCGGCGAGAACGTCGAGCCCCGGGCACGGCTTGCAGTCACCGGAGTAGCCGATCGTCCGGCCGCCGACCTCGAAGAGGAACCCGAAGCAGGCCAGGTGAGGGACGTGGTCCACCTCCACCGCCCGGAACCGCAGGGACCCGGCGGTCTGCCACGCCCCGTCGGTCTCCACGAAACGCAGGTCGAGACGCGCCCTGGCCGCCTCGACGAGGTTGGCGGTGCCCGACAGGGTCATCAGGTCGGCGAAGAACCGCTCGACCCCCGGGGGTCCCACCACGAACAGCGGCTGGCGGGGGGCGGTGCGGACCAGCTCGAGGAGCAAGAACGGCCATCCGAAGCAGTGGTCGGGATGGAAGTGGGACAGCACGACGACGTCGAGGTCGGCGGCGGAGAGGCCGCAGTGGCGCAGGTGCGGAAGGGCCGTGGGTGAGGGCTCGACCAGGAGCCGCCGGTCGATGACGAAGGCGTTCCAGTACCGCTCCGAGGCCAGGTAGTCGCCGGTGCCGAGGAAGGTGATGGGGATCACGCCGCGCCTCCCACGTGGATCCGGGCCAGGCTACCGACGGCCGATCTGTTCCCGACCTCTTTCCTGACCCCTAGGACGCGGCGGCCAGGGCCTCGTCGAACCACCGCCGGGTGGGGCCGGCGGAGGTGGCCACCCTCCCGGCGGCGGCGGCGACGGCGGCCAGCCGGCGGGCCGAGCCGGGGGCGGCCCCGTCCAGCAGGTCGTTCCAGTAGATCGACCAGGCCCCGGCCAGGGCCCGACCGACGCCCGGGGCGGTGAGCACCCGGCCCACGGCGGACACGGCTCGGGGGCGGCCGAGCATTGCCCGGTGCAACGAGGCGGTGGTCGCCTGGTAGGGGGCGTAGGTGCGCCGGAGGAAGGAGCGGTAGCGGGCGGCCGCCTGATCGGGGCCGGCCAGCACCGCCTCCGCCGCCGCCCGGGCGCTGCCCATCGCCTCGGAGATCCCCTCCCCCTGCAGGGGGTTGACCAGCCCGGCGGCGTCCCCGACGAGCAGGACCCGGCCCTCCGCCGGCCGGGTGCCCACCATGCCCATCTTGAGCCACCCGCCCAACCGCCCGGACGCGGGCGGTCGGTCGCTGCCGGTCAGCCCGACCCGGTGCAGGTGGGCGAAGAAGGCGTCGGAGCACCGGCCCGCCTCCGCTCCCGCCGTGCGGTCGGCGAGGACTCCGACGCCGAGACCGACGTTGGACCGGCCTTCGACGCCGGGGAACAGCCAGCCGTATCCCGGAAAGCCCCGGCCCGGCGACGTGTCCCACAACAGGATTTGGGGCACGTCGACGGGGTCGGCCCCGTACCAGCGCAGGGCGAAGCCCCACAGGACCCGGGCCGGGTCGATCAGACCGGCCGCCTCGGCGACCCGGCTGGTGGCCCCGTCGGCCCCGATAACCACGTCGGCGGCCACCTCCGCCCCGGTCGACAGGGCGAAGCCGCCCAGGGCGCCACCGTCACCGCCGAGCGGGTCGGTGGCCCGGGCGGTGATGGGCTCGGCGCCGGCGGCCACCGCCGCCTGGCGCAGGGTGGCGTCGAGCTGGGCCCGGGGCAGGGCGTAGGCGTAACCGGGATAGGTCAGCCCGGCGTCGCACGGCAACCGGACCCGGCGCCCGGTCGGCCCGATGACGGCCATGTCGTCCACCCGCAGGGCCCCGGGCAGGGCCACGCCGAGATCGTCGAGGAGGCGGACCCCGCGGGGACCGATGAGGTCACCGCAGGCCTTGTCGCGGGGGAAGTTGGCCTTGTCGACGAGCGCCACCGACGCCCCGCCCCGGGCGAGGACGAGAGCGGCGATGCTGCCGGCCGGGCCCGCACCGACCACCACGACGTCAAACCGTGTCAGGCTGCCCCTCCCCGTCGGCCACCTACTGTACGGGCCACCGCCGAGCGTCCCCGGGGAGGAAACGGTGGCGGTCACCAGCGATCCGAACCGCTTCGCCCGTTCCCTGTTCTCCGGGCTCGGGCGCCGCTACGACCTTCTGGGCGCCCTCCTCTCGCTGGGGCAGGACCGGCGCTGGCGCCGCCAGGTGGTGGGGAGGGTCGCCGCCGGCGTCGGCCCCGCCGACCGGGTCCTCGACGTGGCGTCGGGCACGGCGGGCATCGCCCTCTCCCTCTCCGAGACGACCGGGGCGACGGTGGTCGGCGCCGACCTCACCGAGGCCATGCTGCGCCAGGGCGCGGAGAACGTGGCCCGGGCGGGGGCGAAGGGCCGGGTCCATCTGGTCGTGGCCCGGGGCGAGCAGCTCCCGTTCCCCGACGCCACCTTCTCCGGGCTCAGCTTCAGCTACCTGCTGCGCTACGTGGAGGACCCGGCGGCGACGCTGCGCGAGCTGGCGCGGGTCGTGCGCCCCGGCGGCCCCGTGGCCAGCCTCGAGTTCCACGTCCCCCCCAGCCGGTTCTGGCGGTTCTGGTGGTGGGGCTACACCCGCCTGGTCCTCCCCCTCGCCGGGCTGCTGACCGGCGGGGGCGAGTGGTATCGGGTCGGGCGCTTCCTGGGGCCGAACATCACGGCCCACTACCGGCGCTTCCCGCTGGCCTGGACGGTCGAGGCCTGGCGGGACGCCGGCATCGAGGGCGTCGGCGTCCGGTTGATGAGCCTGGGCGGCGGCCTGGTCATGTGGGGTCGGCGGGCCGGTGGCTGAGCACCGGGCCGCCTTCTACGCCGCCCGCCCCGGCGGGCTGCGCGACTGGTGGACGCTGCTGCACCCGCCCTACACGGCCTGGCACCTCGCCTACGTGGCCATCGGAGCGGCCCTGGCCCCCCATCTCGACGGCGTCCGCCTCGGCGCCACCGTGCTGGCCTTCTTCGCCGCCGTGGGCGTGGGGGCCCATGCGGTCGACGAGCTCCAGGGCCGCCCCCTCCAGACCAAGATCGGCGACCGGGCCCTCATCGCCGCGGCCGTCGTCGCGGTGCTGGTGGCCGTGGCGATCGGCGCCGCCGGCGTCGCTCGGGTCGGCTGGGTCCTGGTGCCTTTCATCGTCGTGGGTCCGGCCCTCGTCGTGGCCTACAACGCCGAGGTGTTCGGCGGCGTCGTCCACACCGACGCCGGCTTCGCCCTGGCGTGGGGCGCCTTCCCGGTCCTCACCGCCTACGCCGCCCAGGCCGGTGGGCTGAGCTGGCCGGTGGGGCTGGCGGCGGCCGGGGCCGCCGCCGTCTCCTACGCCCAGCGGGCGTTGAGCACCCCGGCCCGGCTCCTGCGCCGGCGGGCCCGCCAGGTCCACGGCGCCGTCGAGTTCGCCGACGCCGAACCGTTGCCGCTCGACCAGCAGGTGTTGCTGTTACCGCTCGAGCGGGCGTTGCGGGCCCTGTCGTGGGGCGTGGTGGCCTTCGCCGCCGCCGCCGTGGCCGCCCGGCTCTGACCGGGCCCTCCGCCCCTCGGCGACCACGTGGCGCCGGAACCCCCGCACGGTCGTCTCGACCACCCGGTCGTGGCCCCAGCGCATCACCCGGGGGGCCATCCGGGCCGCCACCCGCATCGGCCGCTGCATCATCTCGATCGTCCAGGAGACCTGGGCCCGGGTGCCGGTTTCGTCGGGCTCCAGCAACAGCCCGGCCCGGCCTTCCAGGTCCCCGTGGACGGCGGCGTCGATGAGATGGGGCCGCTCGCATTCCTCCAGCTCCACCCGCAGCCGCATGCGGTAGGGCAGCGGCGGGCTCACCACCCCCCGCAGCACCGCCCCCGACACCAGGGCCCCGCCCTCGAGGCTGAACTCCGACAGCCACCCCCACCAGCGCTCGAACCGCTCGACCCGCTCGAACGCCGACCAGAGGTCCTCCGGACCAAGGGGAAAGCTGAAGGCGTCGCGGTACTCGATCACGTACGGCGAGGCCCCCATGGCGTCGAGGCTATGACCCGAAGAGAGAGGTCTGGCGGGGTGAGGACCCGAGGGCTCGATCCACCCGGCGCCGAGCCGGGCGGGCTTCGGCTCTAGCTGGCGGCCACGCCGCCACCGACGTCCTCGACCACGGTGGTCCGGTCGTCGGGCTGGGCGGCCGGCTGCTGCTTGAGCAGCTGCTCGCTGCGGGCCAGCGCCTGGTCCAAGTGGTTGATGAGGTCGCGAGACTGACGCAGCTGACGACCGCTCTCCTCGATGAGCTCGCCGGTGTCAATCTCCCAATCGCGGCGATCCCCCTGGGCCATACGGGTTCGATTCCCCGCAACCACCATTTCCAAACGCTGGGCGCGCGAATGACCTGGTGCCGCCGGACCCCGTTAGCTTCCGAGCCCTGTGCTGAGCGCCTTCCGGGCCGCCGCTGACGCCGCCCATCAGCTGGCCGTCGCCTCCAAAGGCCCCCCGCTGCCCGGGGTCCTGTCCAAGCTGGCGCCCGTCCTCGACCATTACGGGTACCTGGCCGTCGCCGCCCTGGTGTGCCTCGAGGACTTCGGGGTCCCCGCCCCGGGCGAGACGGTCCTCGTCGCCGCCTCGGTGTACGCCGGCGCCCACCGGCTGTCGATCGTCGTGGTCGGGCTGGTGGCCCTGGTCGCCGCGGTGGTCGGCGACAACATCGGGTTCGCCATCGGCACCTTCGGCGGCCACGCCCTGGTCGAGCGGTACGGGAGGTACGTGCGGCTGACCCCGGAGCGCTTCGAGCGGGCCGAGCGTTGGTTCAGCCGGCGCGGCGGCCTGGTAGTCATCGTGGCCCGCTTCGTCGAGGGTCTCCGCCAGGCCAACGGGATCATCGCCGGCACCACCGAGATGCCCTGGCACCGGTTCCTGGTGTTCAACGCCATCGGAGCGACGTTGTGGGTGGCGACCTGGACCACGATTGGCTACGTCGCCGGCGAGCACGTCGACCGGGTGTACTCGATCGCCAGCCGGGTCACCCTCGCCGTCGTCGGGCTGGCCATCGTGGGGCTCCTCGCCCGGTTCCTGATCCGACGGAGACGCCGGGCCCGGCGATGACAACGGCGTCGGCCGGACGGTCCCAGCACCGCCCGGACGGCCGTTTCCCCGTCGCCACCACTCGACGACCGCTAGGACTTCGACGCGGGGACTGGCAATCCTCCCCAGCGGCCGACGTAGCGTCGGGCGGGTGACCGACGAGGAGGCCATGGCCCTCGCCCTGGAAGAGGCGGAGGCGGCGCTGGCCCACGGGGACGTGCCCGTCGGCGCGGTCGTCCTCGTCGACGGCGCCGTGGTGGCCCGCCGGCACAACGAGCGAGAGCAGCAGCAGGACCCGACCGCCCACGCCGAGGTGCTGGCCCTGCGCGACGCCAGCTTGGCCACCGGCAGCTGGAGGCTGGAGGGGGCCACGGTGGTGGCGACCCTCGAGCCCTGCCCGATGTGCGCCGGGGCGCTGGTCGCCTCGCGCGTGGGTCGTCTGGTGTTCGGCGCGCCCGACCCCAAGGCCGGCGCCTGCGGCAGCCTCTACAACCTGTGCGTCGATCCCCGGCTCAACCACGAGCTGACGGTGATCGCCGGGGTGCTCGCCGAGCGCTCCGCCGCCCTGCTCACGGGCTTCTTCGCCGACAGACGCGCCCGCTAACCTCGACGGACGGAGGGATGCGAGAGCGGCCGAATCGGACGGTCTCGAAAACCGTTGTGTCCTTTGGGCACCGTGGGTTCAAATCCCACTCCCTCCGCCGGTAGTCCGAGGTCGGGGGCCCTTTCTGCTGCCATGCAGGGAGGGCCTCTGTTCCGAGTGGGGGCCGGGCCCCGCTCCCATCCCTCAAAAATCCCTCAGACCGACGTACCGGCTGGGCCGCCCGATGGCCATTACACCCCCTTCGTACGGTTCGGGCCACCTATGAGGGGCACCCTGCGAGAGACCCGGCCCGGGCACTGGGAGCTCCGGGTCAGGACCGGGCGTGATCCCCTCACGGGCTCTTACGGGCAGCTGAGCCGGAGCTTCCGAGGCACCCGCCGCGAGGCCGAGGCCGAGGTCAACCGGCTCTACGTCGAGGTCTCGGAAGGGCGGCACGCCGGCGGCAACCGGACGGTGACCCAGCTGCTCGACGCATGGATCGAGCAACTGGAGATGCTCGGCCGATCGCCGAAGACCATCGACGGCTACCGGTCGCTCATCCGCAGCCGGATCAAGTCCGGCCTCGGACATCTGGTGCTGCGCAAGCTCAGGCCGACCGATCTGGACGCCTTCTACAAGGCGCTGACCAACGACGGCCTGGCGCCCATGACCATCCGCCACGCCCACGCCGCCCTCTCGGCCGCATTGCACCAGGCGGTGAAGTGGGGCTGGATCGACCGCTCTCCGGCGGAGCGGGCGTCACCGCCTTCGGTTCCGCACTCCGAGGTCGTCCCCCCGACCGCCGATGAGATCGCCATGATCGTCGAGGAGCTCGAGCGGCGAGACCACGACCTGGCCTCGATGGTGTTCGTGGCGGCCACGACCGGCCTGCGCCGTGGCGAGCTGTGTGGCCTGCGCTGGCGCGACATCGACGTGGGCGACGGAACGCTGGTGGTGCGACGGTCGATATCCGACACCAAGAGCGCCGGAGTGGCCGTGAAAGACCCGAAGACACACCGGTCCCGCCGGATAGCCCTCGACAGTCCGACGGTGGAGGTGCTCAGAGAGCAACAGGACCGCATGGCGAAGCGGGCCGCGCGGATCGGAGTCCAGCTCCGCCCCGACCCGTACATCTGGTCACAGGATCCGCTCTGCGCTGAGCCGTATCGCCCTGACCGCGTGACTAACGCCTTCCGCAGCGTTCGCAAGCACCTCGGTCTGGAGCACATCGACTTCCACCACCTACGGCATTTCGCCGCCACCACGCTCGCCGGTGCCGGCATCGACGTCCGGACGATTGCCGGCCGCCTTGGTCACGCCAACCCCGCCATCACCCTTCGGACCTACGCCCACTTCCTCGACGTGACCGACCGACAGGCCGCCGAGGTCATGGGCAAGCTCCAGCTCCGCCGGCGGCGAGAAGAACCGTCATGACCGCCGACCAAGGTTCCGAGCCGGCCATTCGGGCCACCTTCCTCGGCCCCGGGGGCCGGCCAGTGAAGCTCACGGCAAGGACCTGGCGACACATCACCCTCCGTCACCCCGAGGTGGCTCCGATGCTCGACCACGTGAGACGGGCCATCGAGCACCCGACCGACGCCCTTCCGGGCCGAGAGGCCGGGGAGCAGTGGCTCTACCTGAGGGTCAGCTCGGCGCCTGCCCCTTGGCTCAAGGTGGTCGTACGCTATGAGGCGCAGGGTGGCGGGTGGGTGGCCACCGCGTTCCTGCGGAGGTCGAAGCCATGAGCGTCAAGTTAGGTGA
The DNA here is from genome assembly GCA_021325435.1 of Actinomycetota bacterium. GTDB lineage: Bacteria > Actinomycetota > Acidimicrobiia > Acidimicrobiales > JAJPHE01 > JAJPHE01. The sequence goes on from JAJPHE010000011.1 coordinate 19,741, forward strand.
CGTGACCTTCGATGAGGTCGACTATGACGCCGAAGCCGACGTCCTCTACCTGCATCAGGGTGACCCGTCAGCGGCCACGGACTTCGACGAGTCCCCCGAGGGTCACGCCCTTCGTTTCGACGGCGACGGAGCACTCGTGGGGGTAACCATCGTCGGCGCCAAGCGGCTGCTGGCCAAGGGCGGCCCAATCGTGGTGACAGTTCTCGACCGCCTCGAGCTTCCGTTGAGCGAGGTCTCCTCCATCATCGACGCCGCCTGAGAGTTTGCTGGAGCCACCCGAGCCGCTATCGGCTGGGAGGGCACGGAACAGGCTCAGAGCGGTACGCGTGACCCCTGCGGCTCAGAGCCCGAAGGACATTGCGCGGTATCGTCCGTCGGCCGTCATTACCGAGTGGGTCGGCATAATCCACACCCGTCCGCAACCGGCACCTATGGGCTAATCAGCGGTGGGATCGGTCCCCGGATAGCGCACCTCCAGGCGGAGCCGCAGGTCACTCGCCTCGGACACCGCGGTGGGGTCGTCCTCCAGGAGCTGCCGGACGAGGAACAGGTGAGACCAGATTGCTCGGCTGACCGTCGTGAAGGTCCGGAGCCTCATCGGGCCACCACCGTGCATTTGCGAGTGCGGGAAGTCGCCCAGCCACCTGACACCTGTCCGAGGGCATTCGTAGACGATGACCCATGTCTCCGGGTCCCGATCCATCTCGGTCAGGTGCGCCTCCACGTACCGCTGGACCTGATCCGCCGGTAGCTGATCCATGCCCCGGCAGACGCACATCATGTTCGGGTCGTCCACGTGGCCCAGAATTGCCGAGGATGACCGCCCTGACCAGCGTCGGACCCGTCCAGGATCGTCGTACGGAGCGTTCCCTGCCTGTGGACCGCCGCCGTATACCCGACCCGACCGGCACTTTCAGCGCGGGGGTGGGTGTAGCTCTACTTCCCAGCCCTCCAGGGGTGGCTCGGCAGGCGTCCGAGAGCAGTACTGCCGAATCCACATGGCCGCCCGACGCTCCGCCTCCTTCGCATTGACCGGGTTGCCTTCGGTGTCCACCACTAGGACGTTGGCGAAGATGGCGAAGACCTGTTCCATGAGACTCGGCGACTCTCGCATGTCATCCCAGTAGTCGATGCCTTCGAGAAGGGGGTGGCCGACGGTGCCGTTGGCAACCCAGTAGGCGAATTGGCGCAGGGCACCAGACACGCCGGGAGACAAATGGTCACCGGCACCTTCCAGAGGCTGAGTCATGGCCGGACGGTACGGTCCGGTCGGTCCTTCGGCAATGGGTTTCGACCGCTCGTATTGATGCTCCTAGGGATGTCAAGACAAGGTTTCGTGGGGTAGGAGCGGGAAGAGCTCCCGGGCGACGTAGCGCTTGAGGCAGCGGATGATCTCCCGCTTGGACT
>JAJPHE010000095.1 GCA_021325435.1 Actinomycetota bacterium
ATCTAACCGTAGAGCTCGAACACTCCGCCGCCGCGAGTGCTGACCTGCTGGTGGCTCGGGACCAGCCTCACCGACTTAATGGCTCGGGTGGTCGACCCCCATTAGCCGCCGGGGACTGACTCCGCCTACTCTTTCCGGACAAATCGGTCCTCTGGGGTCGGTGTCTGCCGGAGGAGGTTGGCGTGAAGCGTTCCGTCCTGGGCCCGCTGGTGGCGTCGGTGGCCGTCCTGGGCCTGGCCCTCACCGGGGTGGCGGTGGCCGCCCCGCCCAACATCGCCGCCGTGCCCCGAGCCCACTGCGGCCCACGATCCCACCCGGAGCTGGGCCTGCAGGGGCGGGTGAGCGCCCGCGATGTCGCCGACGGGTACGCCGAGCAGGGCTACACGTGCAACACCGAGCTGGTGGGCCATTTCGGCACGACCGGGGGCTACCGCAACTACCGCTACGTCGACGCCGCCGGCCACGTGTGCGCCTTCTACGACACGACCCTGCTGTTCCCGACCAACGCCCTGCAGGGCAGCACCCACACCACCGGCGTGTTCGTGCTCGACATGTCGAACCCGGCCCGGCCGGTGCACACCGCCACCCTGTCGACCCCGGCCATGCAGTCCCCCCACGAGTCGCTCAGCCTGAACGTCAAACGGGGACTGCTCGCCGCCGACCTCGGCAACCCGCTGGCCTACCCCGGATACGTCGACGTCTATGACGTTTCGAAGGACTGCCGCCACCCGGTCCTCGACTCCAGCCTCCCGGTCGGTGTCCTCGGCCACGAGGGCACCTTCTCCCCCGACGGCCGGACCTTCTGGGTCAGCTCGGCCGGTGGAGGGACCCTGACCGCGGTCGACGTCACCGTGCCCCAGGCACCGAAGATCCTGTGGACCGAGCGGGGGATCGATCCCCACGGGCTCAACGTCTCCGACGACGGCAACACCCTCTACATCGCCGACCTGGGCAACAACGGCACGACGCCCGGGTTGACCGTGCTGGACGTGAGCCAGATCCAGCGGCGGGTGTCCGCTCCCCAGGTCCGCCAGATCAGCCACATCACCTGGCCCTCGGTCAGCATTCCCCAGGTGCCCCTTCCGGTGACCATCGGCGGCCACCGGTACCTGGTCGAGATCGACGAGTTCGCCACCGACGGCGGCAACGGGGGAGGCCCGGCGACGGACCCCAACGCTCAGGTCGGGGCGGCCCGGATCATCGACATCGCCGACCCAGCCCACCCCCACGTGATCTCCAACATCCGCCTCGAGGTCAACCAGCCAGCCAATCGGGCTGCGATCCTGGGCGACCCCGGCGCCAACAACTCGCTGCAGGGATACGCCGGCCACTACTGCGCCGTCCCCCAGCGCAACGACCCCGGCATCGTCGCCTGCTCGTTCATCCTGTCGGGGCTGCGCATCTTCGACATCCGCGATCCCTACCACCCCCGCGAGATCGCCTATTTCAACGCCCCCGTCCACCCGAGCTCCACGGGGGGCCCCGGCAGCAACTACGCCATGAGCGCCCCGGCCTTCGACCCGGCCCACAGCCAGATCTGGTACTCGGACGGGAACGACGGCTTCTACGCCGTCAGGGTGGTGAACGGCGTCTGGCCCTTCTGAGGGCCGGCCCAACCAGGATTCACCGCCCAATCGGCTCAGACCGGCCGTGGCGCGCTTTCGGCGCGCCCCCGGGGCTGGGACACTGGCCTCCAGGGTGCCCGACAACCGCGACCTAGGCGTCGCCCGCCACGGCGACGATCGTCTGAGGCTGGCCGCCGCCGCCGAGAACAACGAACTCGTCGGCGAGCTCAACGCCGCCGTCGCCCGGGCGGAGAGGCTCCAGTCGCTCACCGACGCCCTGGGCGACGCCCTGACCACCCCGGCGGTGGCCGACCTCATCGTGGCCATGGCGCCCGAGTTGCTGGGAACCGCCTACGCCACGGTCATGTTGATGGAGGCTGACGGTCGGTCGGTCCGCTTCCTCCGCCTGCAACCGGTTCCGGACCGGGTCGCCCGGCTCATGTCCCAGATCCCCGCCGGCGCCCGTTCGGCCACCGGTGACGCCATGGCCCTGCGCGAGCCGGTGTTCCACCGCAACCTGGACGAGTACCTCGGCGACTATCCCCACCTTCGCGAGGCCACCGAGGCCTTGGGGGTGAAGGCCCTGGCTCACCTGCCGCTGGTGGCCGGCCCCCGCCTGCTCGGTGTTCTGTCCCTGAGCTGGTGGGAGGAGCGCCAGTTCGAAGCGGACGAGAGACGCTTCCTCACCACAGTGGCGGGCCAGTGCGCCCTGGCCACCCAGCGGGCCGAGCTGTTCGAGCAGAAGAGCGAGGTCGCCACCATCCTGCAGCGGGCCATCCTGCCCGGCCGCCTGCCCCGCTCGGCCCGGCTGGCCTTCGCCGCCCGTTACCTGGCGGCGGAGACCGACATCGATGTCGGCGGGGACTGGTACGACGCCTTCCCCGGTCCGGACGACCGGGTCTGGTTCTCCGTCGGGGACGTGGCCGGGCACGGTCCGGAGGCCGCATCGGTCATGGGTCAGCTGCGCAACGCCATGCGGGCGTTGGCCTACGCCGGGCTGGAGCCCTCGGGCCTGATGGACGTGGTGGATTGCCTGCTGAGCCGGGCGGCGGAGGGGCCGGCGGTGGCCACCGCCATCGTGGCGGTGGGCGACCCCGCCACCGGCCGAGTGACATGGTCGAACGCCGGCCACCTGCCGCCGCTGCTCCTGCCGGCGGCCGGAGCGCCTTCGCTCATCGACGAGCGTCACGGTCCCCTGCTGGGAGTCGATCGGCCGGGCCGGCGCCAGGGGACCATCGAGCTCGACGTCAAAGACGTCCTCCTCTTCTACACCGACGGCCTGGTCGAGAACCGCGGCGAGCCGCTGGAGGCCGGCCTGGCCCGTCTGGTGGAGAGCGCCCACCACTGGTCGGCCGACGGCGGACCCGGAGCCGTCGCCGATCATGCCTTGGCCACCTCGCTGGGCGGGGGAGCCCGTCTCGACGACCTGTGCGTGCTCGCCGTCCAGCGGCAGGGCTGAGAACGCCGATCAGGCGGCGGAGTGGGTGATGGTGCCTTCGTAGGTGCCGGCCAGCTGGCCGTCCAGGGTGATGGTCAGCGTCGGGTCCCACGACGCTCGGTTGGGGCCGTTGGCGATCATGCTGCCGGCGGTGACCTGGTGGGCGACGACCGGCCCGCCCGCCCCGGTGAAGGAGGCGGTCGAGCTCACCGCGGTCAACCCGTAGCTCATGGCCCAGGCCGGGATCGTCTCCTGCGCCGCTGACGCCCCCGCCGGCACCGGGCCTTGGAGCACGAAGTCGCTGACCGAGGCCGTCGCCGTCCAGTCGTCGTTGAGCAGGCCGGTCCGAGTGTCGACGACGCTGACCGTGCCCAGCCCTCCCGTCGTCCACGACTCGTAACCGGACGGGGCCGAACCGAGATCGATGGCGGCCGAGCCGCCGGGAGCATCGACGCTGAGGGAACCGCCGGCCGTCAGTGTGATCGTCGCCGTGGTCGTGGCCCCGGCGGGCCACGCCAGCCCACCGGCTGTGGCCACCGCCCCGGCGGCGACCAGCAGCTTGCGGACCATCTCGCCAGCTCTACCACGGCCGGGAAACATCCAGGGCCTAACGGAGCGAAGGTTGATCGGAAGTTGGTCATCGACCGCCTCTACCATCGGCCGACGACATGGTCCTGGCCCATGCCTTTGGCGCCCGATACGACCTGCCGGTACCTCTCGTCTACTTCGTCACCGCCGGCGCCGCGGTCGTCTTCCTTTCCTTCCTGCTGGTCCTGCGCCGCGAGGTGGCCGCCGCCGCCGGGCCGGACGAGGGTGACGGTTCCTACGTGGCGGGCAACCAGCCGGTCATGGCTGTTGTCGCCCTGGTGGGCCTGGCCTTCCTGGTGGCCGCCGGCGTCATCGGTTCCCAAGAGATCCCCGAGAACATCGTCCCCACCGCCTTATGGTTGGTGATCTGGATCGCCGTTCCCATCTCCTGCGGCGTGCTCGGTGACTGGACTCCGTGGCTGAACCCCTTTGCCATCGTGGCTCGGGCCGCTGACCGCGACGGACTGCGCAACGCGCTCACCGGCGCCCCCGACACCGTGGCCTGGCGGGGGGCATGGTGGCCGGCGGTGGTCATCTTCTTCGTCGTGGCGTCCGGCGAGCTGATCTACAACGGTTGGGCGACCCGACCCATCGTGACCGGGGTGGGCCTGGCCGTCTACGCCCTCATCTCGGCCGTGGCCGGACTGGTGTTCGGCTCCGAGGCGTGGCTGCGTCGGGGCGAGATGTTCTCCGTCCTCTACTCGACCTGGGGCCGGCTGGGGTGGTGGCGCTTCCGCCGGCCGGGGCACCGAGGCTTCCTCGGAGGTCTCGACCAGCCCTTCGAGGCCAGCGCCGGCCGCATCACCTTCGTGTTCCTGTTGTTGATGTCGGTCACCTTCGACGGGCTGCTGGCCACCCCGGCGTGGAAGCGCTTCGAGCTGCAGCTACCCCCGAGTTTCTCGGTGGGGTCGGCCCGTTACGTGGCCGTGGCCGAGGTGGCCTTCCTCCTGCTGGTGGGGTTGGCCTGGACCGTGTTCGGCGCCTTCGCCCGTGCCGTGCGCGCCGTGGGCCGGATCGACCGGTCGGTGTCCGCCACGATCGTGGCCCTGATCCCGTCACTGCTGCCCATCGCCTTCGGCTACCTCGTCGCCCACAACTTCGACTACCTGTTGGTGAACGGGCAGCTCCTTATCCCGCTGGCGGGCAACCCGTTCGGCAGGCACGGCTGGCAGTGGTTGCCCGCCCCGTTCAACGACAGCTACCAGGTGCACAAGCAGCCCGTTCCCAGTGCGGCGATCTGGTACTTCCAGGTGGCCCTCATCGTGTTGGTCCACATTGCCGCGGTGATCGTGGCCCACCGGCACCTGGCCCGCGCCACCCGCAGCCGCCAAGATGCCCAACGGTCGGAATGGCCGTGGATCGCCGCCATGGTGGCCTACACCATGACCAGCCTGTGGCTGCTGGCCCAGCCCATCGTCAAGGAGCCGGCCAAGGCGGCCGCCCGGCCGCCCGCCCCTTCACCAGTGGCGTCGACCCTTCCCGTCGATGCCGGGCGCGCCCCGCCCGACACCGGCTAGAACACCGTCATCGGCGAGGGAGAGATGACAATGACGAGGTCGGCGCGCGCCCGACGATGGGTGACGGAGCTGGTGGTGTTGGCAGCGGTGGGCGGGGCGCTGGCCGCCTGTGGGGGCGGGGCCGGCGACATGCTTTCCGTCGGCGCTGTCTTCCCCCTGCACGGGATGCAGTCCACCCTGGCCACCCAAGAGCTGCGAGGAGTGCAGATCGCCGCCGACCTGGCCAACCGCCAGGGGGGCGTCGGCGGTCGCCCGATCCGTCTGGTGGTGCGCGACCTGGAGACCCGCGACGGCGCCCGGGCGGCGGTGGACTCCTTGCAGCGCGCCGGGGTCCCTCTCGTCGTCGGGGCGTTCTCCTCCCAGCTGTCGATGCCGGCCGCGGCCGCCGCGGCCAGTGACGGCCTCGTGTACTGGGAGGCGGGGGCGGTGGCCGACCGCCTGACCGGGCAGGGGTCGCCCCTGGTGTTCCGGGTGGGGGCGACGGGGGCGAACCTCGGCGCCAACTCGGGCCGCTTCGCCGCCACCCAGCTCGCCCCCCGCCTCGGCCTCGCCCCTGACCGGACCCGCGTCGCCGTCGTCTACGAGAACGACGCCTACGGCCAGTCGGTCGCCGGGGCGGCCGCCTCCGCCGTCCGCCAGGCGGGCATGCCGGTCGTCGCCGACGTCGCCTACGACTACTACTCACCCCATTGGGCAACGGTGCTGGGCCAGGTGGCCGCCGCCCGTCCCGATGTCCTGATCCTCGCCTCCTACATTCCCGACGGCGTGGCCTTCCGGCGGGCGATGCTGGCCGCCCACCTGCGCGTCGGCGCCCTCATCGGCTCGACCATGGCGGAGTGCGGGCCGAACTTCGGTGATGAGCTCGGGCCCCAGGCCGTCGGCGTGTTCGCTTCGGACCGCCCGGAGGGAGGCTTCAATCCCGGCGCCCTCGACCGGACCGGTCGACAGGACTACGCCGCCCTGGTAGCGGCCTGGCGATCCGAGACCGGGCAGTCCCAGCCGACCGAGGAGGCGCTGGCCGGCTTCGCCGCCGGCTGGGCCCTGTTCCACTACGTGCTCCCCCACAGCCGAGGTCTGACCCCCACGGCCATCGCCGCCGCCGCCCGGGCGACCACCCTCCCGGTGGGCAGGCTGCCCAACGGGGCCGGGCTGCGCTTCGCGGCAGGGTCCGATGTGGGGCAGAACCTGTTGGCTTCGGCCGTCATCTGGCAGTGGCAGGCCCCCCGCCACAGCGTGGTGGTGTGGCCGGCCGCCTACGCCACCGGGTCTCCCCGCTTCGTTCCCCTTCCGGCGTGACCGCCGCCCTCACCGGCCAGCGGGGGAGGGCCGGCCTGCTGGTGGCCGGACTCGGGCTGGCGGTGGCCGCCCGCTCCGTCGTGGGCGCCGCCGACCCCCGGGCGGCGCTTCTCTTCGCCGCCCTCCTGACGGTGGTGTCGTGGCTGTCGGGCTGGCGCCCGGCCCGGCCCGGGCCGGCCTGGTGGGGCTGGGGTCTCGTGGGAGCCGCCGGTCTGGTGGCCGGCCCCCTGCTGCGGGGCGCCCCTCGGTGGCACCCCGGCGGCTTCGGAGGATGGGCCGTGGTGGTAACGGCCGTGGTGGTCGGGGAGGAGGTCCTGTTGCGCGGCGCCCTCTGGCAGGCCCTGCAGCCCCGGCTCGGCGTCGCCGCCACCATCGGCGTGACGGCGGCGCTGTTCGCCGTCGTCCACCTCCCCCTATACGGGGCCCGGGCCCTTCCCCTCGACGTCATGGCCGGCGTCTGGCTAGGCGTCATCCGCTGGGGGAGCGGCACCCTCGCCGCCCCGGCCATGGCCCACCTGTTGGCTGACTGGGCCGGTTGGTGGCTGGCTTGAGGGTCCGTCGCCCCGCCGTGGCCACGGCCCTCGCCGGCGCCGCCCTGGTGGCCGGTTGGCTGGGCGGCCTGTTCGGCGCCGCGCCGCCGGTCTACGACGGGCTGCCCCTGTCGGCCGAGCCCTACCGCTACCTGCAGCCGCCACCCGGGTTGGCCACCACCGCCCCGCCCACGTCGGCCACCAAGACGGTGACGGTGACGCCCCAGGCCTCAGCGGAGACCATCGACGTCTCCACCGCCGAGGCCCCGCCCCAGGCCTCGATCCTCTTCTCGACGGACGGGTTGGCGGCGCCCGCCGGCACGTCCGTGGTCGTCAGGATCACCCCCGTGCCTCCTCCGGCACCACCAAAGTCGGGTCGGATCGACGGCAACGTCTACCAGTTCAGCGCCTCCGCCGGGTCCGCCCCGGTCGGGCTGGGCGCGGCCGGCACGGTGGCCAACCTCGAGCTGCGGGCGACCGGCGCACCGGGGAACCCCACCATCGAACGCTTCGACGGAACGTCGTGGCGGGCGGTTCCCACCACCCACGTGCCTCCGTCCGAATACACGACCGACAGCAACTCGCTCGGCGACTTCGCCCTCGTCCTGCCCCCCGGCCCACCACCCGGCGCCGGCGGCCCGGGCACCGGCGTGGTCGCCGGCATCGTGGTGGGAGCGGTGCTCCTCGTCATCGGCGGGTTGCTGTGGATCCTGCGCCGCACCCGCCGGCGGCGCCCACCGCCCGCTGCCGCCCGGGGCCGCCCCCGGCGCTGACGCGGCAGGGAAGCTCCAACGCTTCGCCGTCAGAGGCCATCAGCGCGCCTAACGATTCCCTGATCTTCTCCTCGTGGTCTCCCAACACGCCGGCCCGACACTGCCTGTGAGGTCGGAAGAGCCGACGGAGAGAAGGGAGAAGGCAATGCGTAGCAAGGCACTGGTTGCCGGGGCGGTGGCCGCCACCGCACTGGTTGGGGCGGCGGGGACCGCGTTGGCCACCACCAGCGGAAACGGGGGGACGCCGACCAGCGGCGCCACCACGTCCTGTGACGCCGACGCCCACTGGCCGGCCTACGTGCAGGGCATGCCGGACGGGTTCGACCCCGGCGACGACGGCGTCTATCTCTGGCACAACCCGAGCGGCGGGTGGGGCCTGCGGGTCTCGCACCCGGTGCTGCCTGGCAAGGCCAACCGGGTCGTGTTCAGCGGCGCCATCACCTCCCGGGGCACGATCGGAAGCGTGGTGAAGGTGCGCGACGAGAAGGACGACGTCGTGAAGGTGGGGCCCGACGGGCACACCCTCTACTTCCGCTTCGTCAACTACGGAGGGGTGGACGGCGTCGACTTCACCACCACCTGCACTCCCGGGCTGCGCGCCGGCTTCAAGGCGGACGGCACGGTCATCGCTACCCGCTTCGTCCACCTGGGTGACCACAAGGTGAGCCCCGGCTCGGACCCGTTCATCGTCCGGCGCTCCGACCGCGACGTCACCACCACCGCCCCGGCCACCGCCGCCCAGAACCCGCCGGCTTCGACACCGGCGGCGTAGGCCATCGCCGGCCCGTCCCCGTGGCGGGGGCGGGCCGGCGGATACCGACCGGATCGGGACGTTTGTCCTCTGGAAGAGCGGCGAACGGTGGTGAACACTGGGCTGCGGAGGGGACCGCGGGCGGAGTCCGTTCCCCCTCTACCGGCAGCGGGCGGTGGGGGTGCGTCGCCGGGACGCACAGGAGCAGAGGGAGGGTGACTCATGTACTTGTTCAGCCGCTCGGCTCGGCTTACCCCCGGCAGTCCCCGGGAGCAGATCGAGTGGGCGATGCACATCACCGAGAAGGTCAACCAGATCAGCGAGCCCCGGTTCCAGCTCTGGTCGAGGGTCTTCTCGCCTGGGTTCGGCACATTCGCGTGGACGACGGTCTGTCAGGACCTGATGGACCTGGAGAACGCCGAGACCAAGCTGATGCTCGACGACGGCTACCTGGGCCTGGCCGAGCACGGCGCCAGGTATGTGTCGGCCGAGGGCATCAACGACGGTCTGGTCTACCTAAGCTACGTCGACCCCGACGCGGCCACGATCCACGCCGAGTACTCGGTCCTCAACACCATGCAGGCGGCGCCGGGCTGCATGAGCAAGGTCCTGGAGCTCGGCCCGATCGCCGCTCAGCGGGTCCGGCAGGTGACCGGCGCGCCGACCGTGTTCGGCAGTGGTGTCACCGGCCCGGCCGGAGCGGTCGGCGTCATCGCCCTGTTCGAATCGCTGACCCAGCTGCAGGCGGCGGGCGACGCGGTGCGGGCGGACACCGAGTTCGCGGCGTTCGTCGACGGGGCGTCGGACATGTTCGTGCCGGGCAGCGCCACCCAGACGATCACCCGGCGTCTGGCCTGAACCGGACGCGAAGGTGGGGGCGGCGTGCTCGCCGCCCCCACCTTCGGCCTAGGCCGGTTGCCTATTTGGCCTTGGCGTAGTCCCCGAATCCGGCCCAGTCCACGATCACGCACGGATCGTCGCCGACCACCCAGGCGTCGTGCCCGGGGGCCATGGTCGCCACGTCACCGGGCCCGAACTCCATCTCCTCGCCGTCATCCATGCGGACGACCATCCGGCCGGAGACGAAGTAGCCGACGTGGGCCGCCTGACAGCTGTCGGTGCCGGCGATCGGCTTCACGTGCTCGGACCACTTCCAGCCGGGCTCGAAGGTCGCCCGCCCTACCGGTCCGCCCGCCAGGGTGACCAGGTCGAGGTGGCCCCGCCCGTCTTTGAACTGCCTGGTCTCGTCCGGGCTGTTGATGTTCTTGCGCTCCAACGCTGCCATCAGTGAACCCCCTCTGCGCCGGTGGACTGACCAGCCGGCCCAGTGGCGAGGGTATCGAGACGCGGCGGCCGGCGACAGGGCCTGGAAGCGGCAAAGCTCACGATTTGGCCGACAAGTCCGTCCGCAGGGCGGTGATGGCGCTGAGGATGTCGGTGATGCCCCCCTGGGTGCGGGTGTCCAGCCGGTCGACGATGAGCTCGGTGTCGTTGAACATCTTGTCGGCCCGGGCGTCGGCGGCCACGTTCTGGAGATTCTGGCCGACCATCAGGGCGGGCAGCAGGATCAGCTGGATCCAGTTGGAGGACACCCAGTTGATCAGCACGGTGAGGCTGTGCTGGTGGATCGCCGAGGGCAGGCTGATGAGGGCGATCCCGTTGAACACCCAGAAGGCCCACATGGTGCCGACCACCTTGGTCAGCAGCACCGCCACCTTGGCGTTGAAGTTGTCAGCGGCCTGAAGCTCGCGTCGGATGGAGGAGGGGGTGAGGGCCAGGGCCCCGGTCATGTGGTGACGGGTGTCGGGCGGGCGAGGTGCGGCCTGGTCCGACGACGGGTCGGCAGTGGTAGTCATTCGGGCTCCTCCTGTCCGGATGACAGAGATGATCCCAACTTCCGTCCCGCCGTTGGTGCATCACCGGACCTACGATCACGGCGACGGTGGCCAGAGGAGGTCAGAGGGTGAGCGGAGCAAGGGTGCTGGTGGGCACGCGCAAGGGCGCTTTCGTCCTGACCTCGGACGCCAAGCGCGACCGGTGGAAGATCGAGGGCCCCCACTTCGGGGGCTGGGAGATGTTCCACCTGAAGGGATCCCCAGTCGACCCCGACCGGATTTACGCCTCCCAGTCGACCGGGTGGTTCGGCCAGCTCATCCAGCGGTCCGACGACGGCGGAAAGACGTGGAACCCCGTCGGCAACCAGTTCAGCTACGAGGGCGACCCCGGCACCCACCAGTGGTATGACGGCACCCCTCACCCCTGGGAGTTCGCCCGGGTCTGGCATCTCGAGCCGTCGCTGACCGATCCCGACACCGTCTACGCCGGCGTCGAGGACGCCGCCCTCTTCCGCTCGGTCGACGGCGGGCAGAGCTGGCAGGAGCTCGCCGGGCTGCGGGGCCACGGCTCCGGCCCCGCCTGGCAGCCGGGCGCCGGCGGCATGTGCCTGCACACCATCGTCCACGACCCCACCGACGCCGCCCGGATGTTCGTCGCCATCTCAGCAGCCGGGGCCTTCCGCACCGACGACGGGGCCAAGACGTGGAAGCCGATCAACCACGGCCTCCACTCGGCCCAGCTTCCCGATCCCGACGCCGAGGTGGGCCACTGCGTTCACCGCATCGCCCTGCATCCGTCGCGACCGGGGACTCTGTACATGCAGAAGCACTGGGACGTCATGCGCAGCGACGACGGGGGGGATTCCTGGCACGAGATCAGCGGCGACCTCCCCACCGACTTCGGGTTCCCGATCGACGTGCACGCCCACGATCCGGAGACCGTCTACGTCATCCCGATCAAGTCCGACTCGGAGCACTATCCGCCCGACGGGAAGCTTCGGGTCTACCGCAGTCGGACGGGCGGGGGTGAGTGGGAGCCGTTGACCAAGGGGCTTCCCCAGCGACACTGCTACACCAACGTCCTGCGCGACGCCATGTCGGTCGACGGCCTCGATCCCTGCGGCGTCTACTTCGGTACCACGGCGGGACAGGTGTACGCCTCCTCGGACGAAGGCGACACGTGGACGGCGATCGCCAAGCACCTGCCCCCCGTCTTGTCGGTGGAGGTGCAGACCCTGTCGTGATCCGAGTGGTGCTGCCGGCCCATCTCCGCACCATTGCCGGGGTGGTCGGCGAGGTGAGGCTTTCGGTGGAGGGCGCCGTCACCCAGCGCTCGGTGCTGGACGCCCTCGAGGAGGCCTACCCGGCCCTGCGGGGCACGATCCGCGACCACGCCACCCAACTCCGGCGGCCGTTCGTCCGGTTCTTCGCCTGCGAGGAGGACCTCTCCCACGAGTCGCCGGACGCGGTCCTGCCGGATGCGGTGACCTCCGGGGCCGAGCCCTTCGTCGTCCTCGGAGCCATGGCCGGCGGTTAGACCTCCCGGTAGAACGCCTCGAGCAGCGAGGCCGCCCCGAAGGAGGCGAGGCCGGCGGCCACCACTGCCAGGGCGGCCCTGCCGTAGGGCTGGTGGAGCAGGGTCCGCAGGGCCCCGTCCATGCCCTTGGCGTCCTTGGCCTGGCCGTTGACCGCGGCCGCCATCATCGAGGCGCCGATGGCCGCGAACACGAGGCCCCTCGTCACCTGGCCGAAGGTCTCGACCACCCGGGTGAACGAGTGCAGGCTCTGGGGCAGCCGGGTCTTCTCGATGTAGCGCTCGAAGCCCTGGGTGGCGGCCCACCCGGCCAGGCCGATGCCGCCGGCGACGATGGCCAGACCCACCAGGGCGAGCAGCTCGCGCCCGGCCGGCACCCCCAGCAGCTTCCTCGAGTAGGAGAAGGCGGCGTCCCCGCGCTTCGATCCGCTTCCGGCGACGACCACCGCCGCCCGGAAGCACAGCGCCAGGTAGGCGACACCGACGGCACCCCATCCGACCCGCTTGGCCACCTCGGCCTCGTCGGCGCTGGTCGGGTCACCGGCCACCGCCTGCAAGAGCCGCCACCCGGCGTAGCAGGCGAACCCCACGGCGAGGATGACCAGCAGGGCGGGGCCGGCCGGCTGGGCGGCCAGCTCCTCGAGGACTCCCTTGGTGCTGGCCTGCTTGCCCTGGCCGCCGGTCAGGGCGATGTCGGCGCAGAGGAAGGACAGCACCAGGTAGACCGTGGCCCGGGCGCCGAGCCCGGCTCGGGCCAGCCGATCGACGACCGGGTTCGCCTTCGCTCGGCGGGCCCTGCGCTCGGTCCGGCTCCGCGACCCCCTGTTCGACACGACCTCATCCCTGGCAAGTGGTGACCCCATGCGTCCCCCGCCGGCGTTGGTCGGAAACGCCACAGAGGCGAAGGTCCCTAGCCCGGGCGGCGTCGGGTAGGCCACCCTGAGTGGGTGGGCCCTGAAGCCAAGGTCACGCAGCTCGGCTATCTCACGTGGAGCCGCACGGTCGTGCAGGGTCGTGCCGCCAGCTACGGACACGTGGGCAGCGGCTCCCCGGTGGTGTTCCTCCACGGCTGGGCGCTGGGGCAGCGGGCCTACAAGAGCGCCCTCCGCCGACTGGCCCTGCGAGGCATGGCAGTCCTCGCCCCCGCCCTCCCCGGCTTCCAGCGGACGGCCGAGCTGCCCACGCAGAGCCGGTCCCTGGCCGGCTACGCCCAGTGGGTCGCCGACTTCCTCGACGCCCTGTGCGTCACCGAGCCCGTCCTCGTGGTGGGCCACTCCTTCGGGGGTGGGGTGGCCATCCAGCTGGCCCATGACCACCCCGGCCGGGTGTCGTCGCTGGTGCTGGTCAACTCGATCGGCGGATCCGCCTGGAGCTCCAGCGGTTCGGTGGTGCGCTCCATGGCCGAGCGGCCCCTCTGGGACTGGGGCATCCACTTCCCCGCCGACCTGCTGCCCGGGCGCCAGCTTCGTCGGGTGCTGCCCGTCGTGCTCAGCGAGAGCGTCCCCAACCTCGTGCGCAGCCCGCTCACCTTCCTCAAGGTGGCCGACGTGGCCCGCAAGGCCGACCTGAGCGAGGAGCTGGAGGAGCTGCGCCGACGCGACCTTCCCGTCGTGGTCGTCTGGGGCAGCCGCGACCGGGTGATAACCCGCGAATCGGTGGACGCGCTGTGCGACGCTCTCGGGCGCGAACGGGTCACCGTGCCCGGCGGCCACGTGTGGATGCTCGCCGACCCCGACGCCTTCGGCGAGGTGATGACCAACGTCACCGCCGTGGCCGCGGCCGCCGGCGAGCCGTCGCCTGCTGCTGCCCCCCGCCGGCGGGCAGCGTCCGGTCCCCGCTAGGCGCGCCGCTCGCCGCCGGTTCCCACCCGACCGGAGGGTCAAGCATGGCCCGATGGGAGGATCAGCTGTTTCGGCCGTTGTGGCCGGAAGTCCCATTTTGTTAAGTGGCTGAGCGGGCCCACCCGATGGTCGGCGCATGGGCTCTCGTCTTCGCTCGCTGGCGGTGACGCTGTTCGGAATCGTTCTGCTTGGATTGGCCCTGCCGGCGCCGGCCACCTCGGGCCCGCTGGCGGCCCGTGGCTCTGGTGCCGGGTGGAGCATCGGTCGACTGGTCTCCGTCTGGCCCCAGCCGGCCCGTTCAGAGATCGCCGATCACACGTTCCTCTTCCCTGATGGCCGCGGCGGCTCGCTGGCCCGGTGGAACCCGTGCCAGCCCATCCGCTACGCGGTGAACACCTCCGACCTGCCGTCATTCGGGCTGGCCGATCTGCAGGCCGCTCTCGCTCAGGTGACGGCGGCTACGGGCATCCGCTTCGAGTACGTCGGGACGACGGACTTCGTTCCGTCGGGGTCGCCGGTGGACAGTTACCCCGCCGGTGTCGACGCCGTCGTCGGCTGGGTGTCAGCGGCCCAGTTCCCGCTGTTCGCCTCGCCGACCGAGGCCGGCTACGGAGGCGCCCAGTGGGTCCCGTCGACCTCGGGCGGTGGCGTGATCACCCACGGCTACGCGCTGGTCAGCGGGGCCGCCATCACCCGCGGGGCGGTGGGCGCCGGGTTCAGCTCGGGGGTGGGGGAGGGCCACCTACTCCTCCACGAGGTCGGCCACATGATGGGGCTGGGCCACGCCGCCAACCCCGCCGACGTGATGTACCCGACCAACACTTTGTCCTCGGCGACCAGCTACGGCCCCGGCGACCTGGCCGGCCTGCGTCAGCTGTCCTCGGGGGGCTGTCTCCAGCCCGTCGGATAGAGCGGTCGGGCGGGCGGTCCTCCGCCCGACCGCCTGCTACCCGGTGATACCGGTCTCGACCATGGTGACGGTGGAGTCCGGCAGCGCCGCTGTGCCCCCGAGCGCCGTCAGGTTGGTGACGGTTGCCTTGCCTTGGGCCAGATAGGTGGCCTGGGCCGGGCTCAGGGCTGAAGCCGTCGGGTCTGTCAGGACCAGGGGCCAACCCTGTTGGGCGGCGTAGGGAGCGCCGGCCAGGGCGTCGGGGAAGTTCAGGCCGGTGGCCACGACGATGCCCGTGGGCGCCGGGTAGACCGACTGGGCGACGTCGATCGAGGTGGCGTAGCGGTCGGCGCCGACCAGCGCGGTGGCCGAAGGGTCGGCCTGGGCGGCCGGCCCTCCGACGGCGGTGACGGGGAGGCTTGAGTTGGCGCCCAGCCACGCGGCCGTCGCCGAGGGCATCGTCGAGCCGTCGGTGAGGAGGATCACGCCCTTCTTGACCGGGGCGACCGCCGCCGCCGAAAGAGCGTCCGGGAACTTCAGTCCGGTCGCCAGGTACACATTGGCCACCGTCTCCAGGGACATGATCTGGTTGGCCACGAGCGTGGCGGTGGCGAAGCGGTCGGTGCCACCGATGCGGGTCACCTGGTACCCCAGGGACTGCAGCTGCGCCACGACTCCGTCCGAGATGGCCGACGTGCCGCCGAGGACGTACACCGTCGAGCCAGCGGGCAGAACGGCGGTCAGGCCGGACTGCGCCGGGGAGCTGAGCGCCGACGTGGGCGTGATCAGGACGGCCCCGCCCAGGGCGCTGGCCAACGGGCCGCCGGCCAGGGCGTCGGCGAAGTCGTCGTCGCGAGCCAGCACGACGGCCTTGGCGGTCGGTTTGGGGAACATGGCCTCGGCGACCATCGCCGCCGTGGTGTCACGGTCCACCCCGCCGATGCGGTTGACGACCATGGGCGTGGTCGAGCCGCCCCCACCACCGCCGCCACCGGTGGAGCCGCCGCCACCGCCGCCGCCGCCGCCGCCGCCACCACCACCTCCGCCGCCGCCGCCGCCGCCACCGCCGCCGCCGCCGCCGCCACCACCGCCACCGCCACCGCCGGGATAGGTGAACTGCTGGCTGGTGTCAGGGGTTCCGACCGGACCGGCCACCGTTACCGTCACCGGGCCGCCCGCAGCAGGACCGGCTGGTGCGACGACGGTCAGTGAGGTTGGCGTGATCGAGAGGATCTGGGCGGAGTTGCTCCCGAACAGGACCGACTCGGTCTGGTCGAGGTCGGACCCGCTGATGGTCACTTGGGTGTCCGCCGGACCCTGGGAGGGCACCAGGCCCGTGACCGCCGGGCCCGCGTAGGTGAACAGCTGCGTGGTGTCCTGGCCGTTGGGTGTGAACACCGCCACCGTGACCTGTCCGGTCGGGCCGACGGGGGCGTCGACCAGCAGGGTGGTGGAGCTGGCCCCCACCGTCTCCGCAGCCACCGGTGCCGGGAAGCCTCCAAAGGTGACCGTTGCCCCGGCCAGGTTGGTGCCGGTGATGGTCACCGGCGTCCCCTCCGGTCCGGTCGTCGGGGTCATGTTCGTGACCACCGGCGGGGAGGGTGGGAGCGGAAGGGTGTTGTAGGTGAAGGTGAGGGTGGTAGAGGTCGGGAACGCCCCGTCGGGGTTGTTCACGACGACCGCCGCAACCGTGCCGCTGGAGATCCCCGTGGGGGCGGCGACCTGCAGTGTCGAGGCGGTGTTGTACAGCACCTGGGCGGCGGTGTTGGCGAACGTCACCGACGCCTGGTCGAGGTCCGAGCCCACCATGGTCACCTGGGTGCCGGCGGGGCCAGAAGTGGGGACCATGCTGCTGACCACCGGCGGGTCGTAGCTGAAGGACTGGCTGTTGTCCTGCCCATACGGCGACACGACCGTGACCGTGACGTCCCCGAACTCGCCACTCGGCGCGTCCACCACCAGAGCAGTGTCACTGTCGGACACGATGGGGGCCGGGGTTGTCCCGAAGAGGACCTCCGAGACGGCGGACAGTCCGGTTCCGGTGAGCGTCACCTGGGTGCCCTCGGGTCCGTTCGCAGGCGAGATGCCACCGGTCAGGGTCGATGGCGGCGCCGGTGCCGGTGCCGAGCTGGCGTACTGAAAGGTCTGGGAGTGGTCCGAGCCGCGCGGGGTGGTGACGGTGACCGTCGGGGACCCCGAACCGGTCGGAGCGGTCACGACCACGAGGGTTGGACTGACCGACAGAACTGTGGCCGGTGTCGCGTTGAAGGTCACGGAACTGGTGCCGTCCAGGTCCGAACCGCTCAGGTAGACGGTCGTGCCGACGGGGCCGGATGCGGGGGCGATGGTCGCCACGACCGGCGGGTCGTAGGTGAAGGAGGTCGGGCTGGTGGCGGCGCCTTCGGGGGTGGTCACCGTGACCGGAACGGCAGTGGCGACGAGGTTGCCTACCGGAGCGTCGACCACGAGGGTCGACGGGCTGTCGGAGACGACTGGCGCCGGCACGCCGCCGAAGGTCACGGAGGTGACGGGCGAGAGGAACGTGCCGGTGAGGGTGACCTCGGTTCCCTCGGGCCCGTGGGTGGGGGTCAAACCACCCGAGCTCGAGATCGACGGGGTGTCATAGGTGTAGGTCAGCGACGTGGAGGATCCGGCGGTGTTGGTGACGATCACCGCTGCCGTCGAGGTCCCCGCCGGCTGAGCCGGGGCGTCGACCAGCAGTGAGGTCGGGCTGCTCGAGACGATCGGAGCGGGCTGGCCGGCGAACGTCACTACCGTGCTGCTGTCGCCCAGGTTGCTACCGGTGATGGTGACTTCGGTCCCCGCCGGGCCCGACGCTGGCACCAGGCTGGTGATCGCCGGCTTCCCCAGGGCCGGCGCCGAACCGGCATAGGTGAACTGGTCGGATGCCGTCACGCTCGAGGTCCCGTGGGGCGTGCTGACCGTGAGGTCGTAGGTGCCCGAGGCGAGGAAGGTGCCTGCAGCGTCGGGCACGGTCACCACCAGGTAGCCGGGGGCGGGGGGCGCCGTGGTCGACGAGGTGATGGTGGCGGCGGCGCTGGTGGTGGCGTTCGACAGCGTCACCGACGTGGCCTGGTCAAGGCCCGACCCGTCGATGGTGACGCTCGTACCATGCGGGCCGCTGGCCGGGCTGATACCTCCGATAGACGGCGGGTTGAAGGTGAAGCTCCCGCTGTTGCTGATGCCGTCGAGGTTGGTCACGACCACGGCCACAGGGGCCGTGGTGTACGACGTGGCGCCCATGAAGGGCACATCGACCGCCAGTACCGTTGGGCTGTCGGCCACGATCGTGGCGGAAACCCCGCCGAAGGTCACCGAGCTCGCCTGGTCGAGGTCCGATCCGGTGATGACCACCTGGTCGCCGACCTTGCCGGTCGGGGGGCTGACGCTGGTGATCGACGGCGCGGCGTAGGTGAACTGCTTGGAGCTGTCCTCACCGCCGGCCGTGGTGACCGTCACCGGCACGGTGCCGAACTGCCCGGTCGGGGCCTCGACTTGGATGGAGCCCAGGCCCCCCGACACGACGCCAGCCGGGACCCCGCCGAAGGTGACCGACGCCCCGCCCAGGTTCTGGCCGCTGATGGTGACGACGGTCGCCTCCGGGCCCGAGGCCGGAGTGACGGTGCTCACTTGCGGGGCCGGCGGTGTGGTGATGACCGGTAGGTAGGTGAAGGTCTGGGACTGGTCGGATCCGGCGTTCGTGCTCACCGTCACCGTTACGGTGCCGGTCGGTCCGCTGGGGGCCAGGACCTCGAGGGTGGTGTCATTGGTCACCACCGGTGCCCCCGCGGGGAAGTTGGCGAACGTTGCCGTCGCCCCGCTGAGGTGCTGGCCGGTGATCGTCACCAGGGTGCCCGGTGTCCCGGAGGACGGAGAGAGGCTCAGCCCGGACGGCGGCTGAGGTGTGGGCGTGTAGGTGAACGCATTGGGGAGGGTGGAAGTCGAGACCGAAGTGGTGACCGAGACGTTGACCGGCGTGTTGAGCGGCTCACCGCTCGGGGCGTCGGCCGTCACCTGCCATGTGGTGCCGCTCGTGTTGACCACGGTGAGAGGCGAGGTCTGTGTGGTGCCGAAGGTGACCGCCGTGGTGCCACCGAGGTTGGTGCCGGTCAAGGTCACCACAGTGCCTACCGGCCCGCTGGTGGGAAGGATCGACCCAAGCGAGGGTCCGGGTGGCGTAGGAGGGGTGCTGTAGGTGAACGACGTGGTGACCGACGGGGTCGGACTGGGGAACGCCACGGTGACGGTGACGGGGCCGGAGGGATTGGCGGGGTTGGCGGTGGGGACCTGCACGCTCAGCGACCCGGGCCCGTTGGCAACCACCGACGGGGAGGTGGCGGAGCCGAACGTCACCGACGTGGCGGTGTCGAGGTCGGTGCCGTTGATCACCACCGTGGCGCCCGCCAGGGCAGTGTTCGGGGATATCGAGGAGATGCTGGGCGCGGCGTAGGTGAAGTCCACCGGCTGTGTCGATGGCCCGCCTCCGGTCGTGACCGTCACGGGGACCTGGCCCAGATGGCCCACCGGGGCGTCGACCGTCAGCGCGTTGGAAGTGTCCGAGGGGAACGGCGGCAAGACGACCACCGAGCCGAATGACACCTGGGTGGCGCCACTCAGGTTGGAGCCGTTGATCGTGACCGCCGAACCTTCGGCCCCGGTGTTGGGAGACAGCCCTGTGATCGCCGGGGGCGGCAGCATGAATGTGAAGCTGACCCCGTTGCTGGTGCCGTACGGAGTGGTGACGGTGAGGGTGGTCGCTCCGGCGGCGTGGATCGGGGTCAGGGCGGTGATCGACGTCGAAGAGTTGATGACGTAGCTGGAGGCGTCGACCGGACCGCCGGCGTTGCTGAACTGCACGAGGGTGGTGCCGAGGAAGTTGCTGCCGCTGATGGTGATCGACGTTGGCACGTTGGTGAATGCCGTCGACTGCGAGAGGGTGGTTATGGTCGGTGCGTGGCCGTTGTAGCGGAAGGTTCCCACCTGGGTGGTCCCGCTCGTGGTGACGAGATCGACAGGGACCAGGCCGGTGCCGGCGGGCGTTACGACCGTGATCTTGTTGTCTCCGCCGTTCATGGAGAACCTGGTGCCCGCACTGGTTCCGAAATCCACTCCGGTGACGCTCGCGAAGTTGGAGCCCCAGATCGTCACGGGAGTGCCCCCACCGGTGGGTCCGGTGGTGGGGGAGATCCGGCGGACGTGGAAGGTTGCGGCGCTCGCCGGCGCGGCCCCGACGAGGGCGAGACTCGCCGCCAACAAAGAAGAAAGTCCTGCTGCCAAGATCCGGCGACTCCGGAGCATCTCTTTCACCTCTCCACGCGTATGCCGCCGCCTGCGACACGGGCGAACATTGCATCGCCTAGCTCCGAGAGCCGACGAGGCCTTGCCGGTCTCCGCGGGGCGAATTGACTGAGAGTTGGGTGAAGATGACAGCCGAGGGAGACAGGCGGCC
>JAJPHE010000060.1 GCA_021325435.1 Actinomycetota bacterium
CGGTCTCGTCCACGCCCAGCTTGTCTGTCGGGCCGACCCGGGCGGGGTCCTCCACGAGCGGGGTGCCGTACTCGATCACCGCCGCCATCACCGTCCACCAGCACACCGCCAGCTCCTCGGCCAGCTGGGCCACCGGCCGGGCGTTCTCGCCCACCTGGCGGGTCACCTCCCTGCCCGCCTGCTCCGTGAGAAGCGCCCTGGACGACAACCCCGCCGCCGTCTCGGTCCACGTCTTGGTTTCACAGTCCACCTCGACGCAACGCCACCGTCGCTTGTTCCACACCAGCCGGGCCGGCCGCCCAAAACAAGGCAGGTCCCGAACCTCGACCGCCATCCGGTCATGGGCCACCGCCCGGCCCCCGCAACCCGAACAACCCACCACCACCGCAGTGGTCTCGACCCGGATGACCAGCTCCTCGGGACTCTCGGTCACTTCCAGCACCCGGAAGCCGTCGAGTCCCAGCAACTTCTCCGCGAGCCCCGATACCGTCGCTCATTGTCAGGGGTCTCCGTGTCGTCGTGGGCGTGAACACCAACGACGATGGCGGGACCCCTGACCCCCGTCGTGGACCCTCAGCTACCCGCCTACCCCCAGTTCAACGCGGAGAGCCGGTTTACCGGGCAGGCGGTCCACCTCCCGACCAGCGGCACCGTCGGCGGCGGCGATCTCTAGACGCACCGTCGCCCAGGAGCGGGCGCGGCCGAGAGACGCGGGAGGGCGCCTACTGGCCGGCGAAACCGAAGAAGACGAGTATCGCTCTACCGAGGCGAACCATGTCCTCGTCCGATATCCGCCCGATCCGTTGGCCTAGCCGAGTCCGAGGGACGGTGGTGATCTTGTCGACCATGAGGCGGCTCTCCTCGTGAAGCCCATTGAGCTCGGACGGCAGAACCACCAGACGGAGCAGGGGGGCGTCGGTCGGATCGGTCGTGAAGGCGCACACCGTCACCGAGGCTGTCGCGTCGAACCGGTCATCCTGGACTATGACGACCGGGCGCGGCTTGCCTGCATAGCCTGAGCCCCCCGAGGCCGCCCAGACCTCCCCACGCCTCACTCGTCTTCGGCGCTAATTGCCGCGATGAACGCGTCGTCATCCGCTGCGCGTTCGCTGTTAGCGACAAGCTCTGATTGACGATGTGCCTCCGCCAGGAACTCCTTGGCCCGGACATCCGGGACCCAAAGCTGGATCGGTCGTAAGCCGGCCGCCCTCAGCCGCTCCCGGTGGGCGGCAACCCGCTCACGCAAGGGTCGCTGGGGACTCTTCGCCACCCCCATAGTGTTACATGTAACGCTGGGGGGAAGTCCAGCAGTCGCCGAAAAGAAGGCCCGGGCTCCTGGGGCTGCGGATTGTCAGGATTTATTGCGCGCCTGGTGGCACGCGACCTGTCACGTCACCATACGAATGACTCGCCGATGAAGCCGCTCAGCTCTATGGCCCGAATCGGGCCAGGTCACTGGTTAGTATTTCCTAAACGCGTGGGCTCCCTAGTGATGCGCGACCGCGCCGTCGTGCAGAGGAGCAACTACCTCGGCGGTAGCGCTCGGGACAGGACGCCGGCCAGGTCGGCAACCTCGTGCTTGCATAGCGGGCCGCGGCGGCGGACCAGCGGTGGAAGCGAGCCGCGGTCGACGATCCAGGCGTCATCCACTCGGACGGGCACCGGCGGAAGGCCGGACGCGCCCACGAAGCACAGGGCGCCAGCGACCGGCACCGGTCTCGGGCCGGTGTGGTGGCGCTCGACGATCCGGCGCACGATCCCCACCTGCCACTCAAGCGTCTCGATGAGGTCGGCACGTTCGCTGCCGGAGACCAGCAGGCAGTTCCGGCTGAGCAGTAGACCGCCCACCCGGGCGACTTCCACCGTCGTCCGGTAGGCCTTGGTGTCGATCACGAAGACGCCGGACCGACCGACTGCGACGTGGTCGATGTTGGCCCGAGATCCGATGATCGACCGGTCGTGGAGAGCGACCACCCGCCGGCAGCGGTTGAGCACGGCGCCGGTCTCCCTCTCGGCGGCAGCGCCCACCGCCCAGGCCCTGACGGGCTGGGGCTCGTCGCCGAAGGCGGGTCTGGGCCTGGCCAACCGGACCAGTCGGCCGAGGACGGGGTGAATTCTCGTCACCTCCGCCCGCCAGGCCGCGTCCGCTGCCACTTCTCGGAGCTGGCGGACCTGCTCAGCGCGACTGCGGGCGTCGTAGATCGCCTGGGCGGACGCCCCCGGACAGCCCGCGTACGGGCTCGTAAGCTCGGCCATGTCGGACCTCCAGTACAGGTCTGGCCGGGCCCCGGGGTGTTGGCGCACCGCCGGGGCCACTCAGTTAGTTGTCGCCCCCG
The DNA here is from genome assembly GCA_021325435.1 of Actinomycetota bacterium. Taxonomy (GTDB): domain Bacteria; phylum Actinomycetota; class Acidimicrobiia; order Acidimicrobiales; family JAJPHE01; genus JAJPHE01. The sequence continues at coordinate 2,337 of JAJPHE010000060.1, forward strand.
ATATTACGAGTCGGGTGTGACGCGCCTACGTCCTGCACCGGACAGCCGCAGGTCATCTCACGTTGTCATCGCTTCGGCGGGGACGTGGTCGAGGTGGTCGTTGTCGGGGTGGTGGTAGTGGTGGTCGAACTGGTGGTGGTCGTCGACGGCGGCGGCGTCGTGGTGGTCGTCGCCCGAGTGGTGGTCGTGGTCTTGGGGACGGTGGTCGAAGTCGTGCTCGAGACGGATGCCGCCCGTACCCGCGTGGTCGTGGTGGTCGGCTGGGTGGTGGACGTCGACGTCGAGCTGGTGGACGTGGTGCTCGACGACGTCGTCGAGGAGGACGGAGGTACCAGTGCGGGCACGTCTGATTGCGCTCCGGCCTGGAGGTCCGTCGATGCCGCGGCCGGAGACGAGTCGGTGGCCCGCTCGCGAGAGAGGTTGGCGAGCACGGTCAGGACCACAACCGGCGTCAAGACGATCGTCAGGACTCGAGCAATCTTCTCTGACCGCGGCACCCCAGACCCCTCCCCGCCAGCACGAGTGGCAGGTCAGTATTGCCTATTCCTGGCCTTGTTTAATACTCCAACCGGCTTCCATTTCCCTGGCAGCGAATGGATTCTCAGGCCCGGCGATGCAGTCAAAGGATGTGGCCTACAGCTGCTCAGTCGGCCGGCGATGGGCGCCGGGCTCCGCCCTGGCTAGGACCTCGCCGATCCGCTCGCCAGCCCGCCCATCCCAGAGCGCCGGCCGACGCTTGACGACCCCCTCCTCCAGCACCTTGAAGGTCGTCGAGACGATCGAGTCGGGGTTCCGGCCCACGACCTGATTGGTCCCTTCGGTGACAGTGATGGGCCGCTCGGTGTTGTCGCGCAGGGTGAGACAGGGCACGCCGAGCACTGTCGTCTCTTCCTGGACGCCCCCCGAGTCAGTGAGGACCACCGCCGCGGCTGACTCGAGGGCGATGAAGTCGAGGTAGCCGGCGGGCGGGAGCAGGCTCAGCCCGTCCGGAATGCCAAGCCCATCAAGCGTCGAGCGGGTACGGGGATGGACGGGGAACACCAGCGGCATGCGCCGGGCGATCTCCCCCAGCGCCCCGAGGATCGTCCTGAGCTGCTGAGGGTCATCCACGTTGTCGGGACGGTGGAGGGTGACCAGCCCATAGCTGCCGGGCTCGACACCGAGCCCGGACCAGACTGGGCGTTGGCGGGCCCGATCGAGATTGGCGAGGAGGGTGTCCACCATGACGTTGCCGACCAGGTGGATCTGGTCGACCCGGTACCCCTCGGAGCGAAGGTTCTCGACGGCGTCGGGTGAGGGGGCCAGGAGGATGTCGCTCACCCGGTCGGTGACCACTCGGTTGATCTCTTCCGGCATCGTCCAGTCGCGGCTGCGCAGACCCGCCTCGACATGGGCCACGAGACATCCGGTCTTGGCCCCCACCAGGGCGCAGGCCATGGTCGAGGTCACGTCGCCGACGACCACTAGCTGGTCGGGGCGCAGCTTGTTGACGAGGGGCTCGAAGGCGGTCATCACCCGGGCGGCCTGCTCGGCCTGGGTGCCCGACCCGACGCCCAGATGGTGATCGGGCGGCCGTAGGCCGAGGTCGTCGAAGAAGACCTCGCTCATGTCGGCGTCGTAGTGCTGGCCGGTGTGGACCAGGACTGTCTCGAGGCCGGCGGCTTCGAGGGCATCGACGACCGGCTTGACCTTCATGAAGTTGGGCCGCGCCGCCGCAACGCACAGAACCCGCACCGGCTCAGAACCTACTCATGACATCGCACTGACCGGCTACGAGCCCGGTGCGCCCGGAGCCGCCAGCAGGGTGGCCGCGGTGACCTCGACGATTTCCTCGAACGGGATCGGCGCCGACCCTCCCTTGCGGACGGCTTCGAGGAAGGCCTTCACCTCGTCGGCATGGCCCTTCTCTTGGCGGAGTTGCGGCCGGCTGCGGACCCCCGTCCAACCGGAGGCACTCAGCCGGCGGAAGTTGTCGTTGACCAGGACTCGCCCGCCAGCGAGAACGGTGATCCTCTCCTTGGGGAAGCGCTTGGACCCGTTGGAGTAGTAGCCGACGGTCGACACCGATCCGTCGGCGTGGGCAAGGCAGATCGAAGCCGAGTCCGGGGTGCTGCCGAGCGGGGTGGTTCGTACGTCGGTGATCGGCGATCCAGCCAGGAAGCGGGCCAGGTCGATGAAGTGGCAGGCCTCGCCGATCAGGCGGCCACCGCCCACCGTGGGATCCTGAGTCCAGTGCGACGCGGGTACGGCGCCGGCGTTGACCAGGATGTCGATGGCTCTCGGCCCGGGGGTGGCCGACAGCAGCTCCTTCATCCGGCGGGTGATGGGAGCGAAGCGGCGGTTGAACCCGACGCCCACCAGCGGAGCCGAGCCGGAGGCAGCGGCTTTCTCGTAGGCGGCCAGCACTCGCTCGAGCCCGGCGCGGTCGATGGCCAGGGGCTTCTCGACGAACACGTGCTTGCCGGCCTGCAGCGCCGCTTCGACCAAGGCGGCATGGGTGTCGTGGCGCGTGAGCACGAAGACGACGTCGACGTCGGGGGCCTCGATGACGGCCATGGCGTCGTTGGTGGCCCGCCCGGCTCCGAACCGCCGGGCCGCCACCGCAGCGGCGGGTCCGCCCCGCCCGGCCACGGCGACGATGTCGGCGCCCGCGGCTCGCAGCGCCGGGAGGATCACCCGGGTGGCGAACTGGCCGGCGCCGATGACGCCCACCCGACCAGCGGGCGACGGCGTCGAGGCGGCGGAGATCGCCACCTCGGGGGCCAGCAACCCCTCGGTGGGCGCCACCGCCTCGGTCGGATACTCCAGGACGATGCCCAGTGCCCCCGGATCCGACTGCAGCGTCTCGTAGGCGCGAGGCGCGTCCTCCAGCGAGAAGCGGCGGGTGAGCAGGGGGGCAACTTGGAGCTGGCCGCCGGCCATCATGTCGAGGGCCGCCTCCATGTTGCGGGCCGCTGTCCAGCGCACGAACCCGTACGGGTAGTCCTGGGCGCCCTCCTCGTAGCGGGGGTCGTAGCGGCCGGGTCCGTACGAGCACGACACCTGGAACGACAGCTCCTTCTCGTAGAAGTCGGACCGCTGCAGCTCGAGGCCGGTGACACCGACCAGCACGATCCGGCCCCGCTGGCGGCACATCTCGGCCGCCTGGTGAATCGGCTCGCTCGAGCGGCTCGACGCCGTCACGATGACGCCGTCCACGCCCCGACCGCCGGAGAACAGCTCGGCGCCTGCCACGGCCGCTTCGGCCTGGTGGACCTCGGTGGCACCCAAGGCCAGGGCGAGCTCCAACCGGCCCGGGTCGAGGTCCACCCCCATGACTTGGCAGCCGTGGCCTTTGAGCAGCTGCACGGCGAGGAGCCCGATGAGCCCGAGGCCCGTGACAACGAAGCGCTCGCCCAAGCTCGGCTGGGCGAGGCGGATGCCCTGGAGGGCGATAGCCGCCAGGCTGGCCATGGCGGCCTCATCGGGCGGCACCCCCTCGGGGACCCGGGCGCACAGTGTCACCGGCACCGACACCACCTCGGCATGGGCGCCGTTGGACGCCACCAGATCCCCAACGGAAAAGCCGCTGACACCCTCGCCGACGGCGACCACCCGACCGGCGTTGGCGTATCCCATGGCCAGAGGCTCGTCGAGCCGGGCCCGAACGGCATCGACAGTGGACATCAGGCCGTCCGAGCGGGCCTTGTCGATCACCTGCCGCACCCGCTCCGGCTGCTGGCGCGCCTTACCAACCAGGTTGGCCTGGGCGAACTCGGTCAGCATTCGCTCGGTACCGGCCGACACGACCGAGGCGACCGAACGGATGAGGAGATGACCCGGCGCCGGCCGGGGCGGGGCGACGTCGGCCAGTTCGGCCGAGGCTCCGCGCAGCGACTGGAGGACCTCACGCACGGCGTGCCGACTCCGTCACCGACAACGACCCGAAGGGAACCGGCTTTCCCACGGCGGAAGACGCTACCGGGTCACCAAGTCGACGGCCCCGCCCGACGTCAGAGGGCTGGCAGGTAGCGTTTGGGCTCCAACGATGGGGATGGTGTCTCTGAGCCCAGGGCAACTCGCATGGACGGCGACCGCGGGCGCGGCGCTGGGCGGGGCCCTCACGCCCGCCGCCCGGGCGCTCCTGGCGCGGCGCGGGGTGTTGGATCATCCGAACCACCGTTCGTCACATGAGGTACCGACCCCCCGGGGGGGCGGCCTGGCGGTGGCGATCGCCGCGTCGGTGGCGGTGGCTGTCTCCGGGGTCACCGACGGAGAACGGTGGGTTCTCCTGGTGACTGCGGGGCTGTTCGGGCTGGTCGGACTGGCCGAGGACGTTCATCCATGGCCGCCGCTCACCCGACTGGTGGCCCAGACCGTGTTGGCCGCGGCCGTCGTCGCGCCCGTGCTGCACGGGTTAGGGGGTCCGCTCCTCTGGAGGGTCGTGGCCGGTCTGGCCACGCTGGTCTGGCTGGTCGGCTGGACCAACATCTTCAACTTCATGGATGGGATCAACGGGATCGCCGGGGCCCAGATCGTGGCGGCAGGTGGGACATGGACCTACCTAGGCATCCAAAGCGGCCACCCCGTCCTGGCCGTCTCCGGGCTGGCGGTGGCCGCAGCCGCCTGCGGCTTCCTCCCCTTCAACTTCCCGGCGGCGCAGATCTTCCTCGGTGATGTGGGCAGCTACTTCGTGGGCGCCTGGCTAGCGGTGGTGGCCGTGTTCGCCTTGCGCGACGGATTGCCGCCCGAAGCCGTGCTGGCCCCGCTCTCCGTGTTCGGTGCCGACGCGGCGTGGACCCTCGCTCGACGGGTCGGACGCGGCGAGGTCTGGTACGAGGCCCACCGCAGCCACGTCTACCAGCGCCTCACCGACCTCGGATGGTCTCATCCGCGTGTCACCTCGCTGGTCGCCGGCCTGATGGCCGTTCTCAGCCTGCTCGGTCTGGTCAGCCTGACCGGCAGTGCTGGGCTGAGGGCAGCGGCCGACGTCGGCGGCTTGATCCTGCTCGCTGGGTACCTCGCCAGCCCAGCGTGGTTGGCGAGGCGGTTGCCGGCCATGGAGTCGGCCTGATGCGGGTCTTGGTGCACTGCCATTACTTCCCGCCGGAGATCGGCGCTCCCCAGGCTCGCCTGTCGGAGATGGCCCGCTTCTGGGCCGAGGCGGGCGACGAGGTGACCGTGCTCACCGGTATGCCGAACCATCCCACGGGCGTCATCCCCGAGGCCTACCGGGGCCGGCGGTTGGTGGAGGAGCAGGTCGACGGCTACCGGGTGGTGCGCACCTGGTTGTACGCCACACCGAACGAAGGGGTGGCCAAGAAGACGCTCGGCCACCTCAGCCTGATGGTCACCGCCGTGCTGCTCGGCGCCAGGAAGGTGGGCCCGGTCGACGTGGTGGTCGTCTCCTCGCCGACCTCCTTCTCCATCTTCTCGGCGTGGCTGATCGCCCGCCTCTGCCGGGCCCGGCTGATCGTGGAGATCCGCGACCTGTGGCCGGCGATCTTCGTCGAGTTGGGGGTTCTCACCAACCGCCGGCTTATCGCCGTCCTGGAGCGCCTCGAGATGGCCGCCTACCGGGCGGCCGACGCCGTGGTCGTGGTCTCGGAGGGGTTCCGCCAAAATCTTCTGACCCGGGGTGTCCCGGCCGACAAGGTGACGACCATCCGCAACGGCGCCGACCTCGGTCGCTTCGAGCCGGACCGAGAGGCCGATCCGGAGGTCCGCCGGCGGCTGGGTGCCGGGCCCGACGACGTGGTGGCTCTATATATAGGCGCGCACGGCATCTCCCACGGTCTGACCGAGGTGGCGGAGGCAGCCGAACTGTTGGATGCCGATACCCCCATACGGTTCGCCTTCGTCGGCGAAGGAGCGGCCAAGGCCGATCTCGTGCGTAAGGTCCAGGAGATGGGCCTGAGCAACGTGAAGCTCTTGCCGGGGGTCCCCCGCCAGCAGGTCCCCGACCTACTGGCCGCCGCCGACATCTGCCTGGCCCCACTGCGCGACGTGCCCCTCTTCTCCACCTTCATCCCCTCGAAGATCTTCGAATACCTGGCCGCGGGTCGCCCGGTGGTAGGGGCCCTCCGCGGGGAGCCGGCCACGATCCTCACCAAGGCGGGCGCTGAGGTGGTGGAACCCGGCGACCCGAAAGCCCTGGCCGCAGCCGTCGAGGCTCTCGCCGCTGACCCGGCTCGCCGGGCCCGCATGGGCGAGGAGGGCCGCCGCTACGTTGAGGAACACTTCGACCGCCGCCGCCTGGCCGACACCTACCGCCGCCTCATCCACGCCACCGCCAACCAGGGGAGCCAGTGAAGGTCCACGTCACCGGGGGCAGCGGGTTCCTAGGCGGAGCAGTGATCCCTCGCCTGCTGGCCGCGGGTCACGCCGTGACGGCCCTCGCCCGATCCACCTCCTCGGCCGACCGGGTCCGTCAGCTTGGCGCCCAGCCGGTCGACGGCGACCTTGACCGCCCCGAGACACTGGCGCCGGCCTTCGAGGCCGGAGGCTCCGAAGCCCTGGTCAACTTGGCGTCGCTCGGGTTCGGGCACGCCGAGACGATCGTCCGGACGGCCGAGGAAGCGGGTCTCAAGCGGGCGGTGTTCGTGTCCACCACCGCGGTGTTTACCTCGCTCAATCCGGCCTCGAAGGCCGTCCGCCTGGCGGCGGAGGACACAATCCAAGCCAGCGCCCTCGACTGGACCATCGTGCGCCCGACCATGATCTACGGAGGCCCCGGCGACAGGAACATGGGCCGCCTGCTCCGGTTCCTGCGGCGCTCCCCCGCCGTTCCCCTGCCCGGAGGCGGGCGCCGCCTGCAGCAGCCCGTCCACGTGGAGGATCTCGCCGACGCCATCGTGACCTGCCTCAAGCGGGCCGCGACGATCCGTCAGACCTACGACCTCGCCGGCCCCGACCCCCTCACCCTCCGCCAGGTGATCGGACAGGCCGCCGAAGCCGTAGGCCGCCGACCCGTCCTCGTACCAGTTCCACTGGGTCCGGCGGTGGCCGGGTGCCGCCTGTACGAGAAGGTCTCGTCCCGTCCGCGCATCAAGGCTGAGCAGCTCGAGCGCCTAGGAGAGGACAAGGCCTTTGACATCAGTTTCGCCCAGCGCGACCTCGACTACCGGCCCCGGACCTTTCGCGAAGGCATCGTCCAGGAGTGGCAGGCGATCCGCTGAGCCCCAGGCCGCTTGAGCGGCTTGGGCTCACCCTGCGAACCGCCGCTCACCTCCGCCCGGCACAGATCGTCCACCGAGTTCGGCTGCGGAGCCAGCGCGCAGCGCTAGGCCTGCTGCCGAAAGGCTGGGACGCAGTACTCCGCAGGGATGTTCCGGAGGGACCGGGCTGGCCAGCCGAGTACCGGCCGATCGACGCGCAACTGGCCGACGGTTACCCGAGCGCAGAGGACAATGCCAGAGGCTGGTTCAAGTTCCTCAACGAGGAGCGCCACCTGGGCGAGCTCCCCGATTGGGCTCAGCTCAGCGCACCACAACTCTGGCGCTACCACCTCCACTACCTCGAGTGGGCGTGGGCGTTCGCTGCTCACCATGACCGAGCGTGGGCCCAGGACAGCTTCGCGCGACTCTGGTCCTCGTGGGTGGCCGCTTCACCCCCCGGACGGGGCGATGCCTGGTCTCCGTACGTCGTGTCGTTACGGCTGTGGGTTCTGTGCGGTGCCTACAGGGCTCTGGCGAAGCCGGAGACAGCCTCCGAGTGGCGCAGCCAGGTGGACTTCCACACTCGCTACCTGCGCGCCCACGTCGAGCATGACGTCGGCGGGAACCATCTGATCAAGAACCTTAAGGCGCTTATCGGAGCAGGCGTCTTCCTGGGCTCCGATCAGCTGATCCGGGCGGGATGCCGCCTATTGGGGCGTCAGCTCCCAGTCCAGGTACTCGCTGATGGCGGTCACTACGAGCGGTCTCCGTCCTACCACTGTCAGGTCCTGGGCGACTTGCTGGATGTCCAGCAGCTTCTGCAGGAGGCCGGCCACGAGCGGTATGTGCCAACGAGCCTCAGTGAGAACCTCGATCGCATGCAGTCATGGCTGGGAGCGATGCTCATGCCGGACGGCGACGTTCCATTGTTCAACGACTGCGTCCTGGTTGGGTTACGGAGGATCGGGTTCCTTGGTGCCATCCGCTCCCCAACCTCGCCACTTACGATCCTCGCGCCATCTGGCTATGTAGTGATGAAGCCAGATGAGCGGATCCATGTAGTGGCTGACCTAGGTCCGCCCTGCCCGCCCGAGCTGCCAGCCCACGCCCACGCGGGCTGCCTCAGTTTCGAGCTGACGGTCGACGGACAACGTGTTCTGGTCAATTCCGGAACCTCGACGTACGAGCCCTCCCCTCGACGGAGCTTCGAGCGCTCTACCGCAGCTCACAATACGGTCACGGTCGATGGGCAGGACCAGTCAGAAGTCTGGGGGACCTTCCGGGCGGCCCGTCTCGCCCGGCCCACCTTGGAGCGCGCCGAGGCAGACGACCGGGCGCTGACCGTGACGGCCAGCCATGATGGGTACCAGCGGCTCGCCGGGTCACCCCGGCATCGGAGGTCCTGGCTCCTCTCGCCTGGCACCATCGAGATTCACGATGAGGTCGCTAGCTCCGGGCCGACGAGCCTCCACACGAGCGTCGTGCGCATCCATACGCCGGTAATCCTGGCCGGTAAGACGAAAGCCGGCGACTCGATCCATCTGGGGCAACTCGTGCTCAGCATTTCGGGGGGCGCCATCACGACGTCCCGGGCCAAGATCGCCACCGGCTTCGGGACCATTCAACCCGGCCACGTCATCAGTGCCACCGCGGCAGGCCCTCTTCCTCATCGAGTTGTGATGAAGGTCGTTCTGACGCAGCAGCCCTGAGGGGTAAACGGTCGCGTCTCGATGCCGCCCCCACCGCGTAGCGTTACAAACCGGGACGATTCGTCCGATTCGGACGGCTTGTGTTGGTCCCCTATTGATATGCGCTCGCTACCCTCTGAGGACTCTAACTATGACTCGCGGGCCGGACCATCCGAGCTCGCCGGAGGGGAAACAAGGTGGGAGCGCGAACGAGCCGGGGCCGCAAAGCTGTCCAGTGGCACATCATCCTGGCACGGCTAACTCGCCGCCTGGCCTGTGTAGCGTTGCCGGTCGCCCTGGCTACGCCACTGGTCGGCGCTACTGCAGCACGCGCGGCGGTCCCTTCTAGCACGGGCACTGTGCAGGTCGGTACTCCTCTCACTGGAGTTGGCACTCCCCCGTCATCGCCCAACCCGTACGCCAGCCCTTACCGCCCGCTGCACCTGGACCAATACAGCCTCGTCAAGCAGCGTCTCGATGCTCAAGTCAGGCAGACGCAGACCACCTCAAGCGGCGGATTAGCAGGTTCCAATGCCGTCTCACCTGCTGCAGGGCCGACGTGGTCGGGCCAGTACGAGACTGATGTGACTCCGCCGGACTCAACTGGCGCCATAGGGCCGAACAGCTACATGGAGATGGTCAACCTTCGCTACGGCCTATACGACCGCTCAGGTACCCTCCTCAACGCCAACACGAACGGCGCGGCCGGCACCCTCGCCGCCCTGACTGGCTCCAGTGACAACTTGAGCGACCCCCAGGTGATGTGGGATCCAGGCACTCATCGCTTTTACTACGTCGTTCTTGATACAACCGACAACCACTTCCTCTATGGGTTCAGCAAAGGGTCAGCCCCGCAGGGTTCGAGTGACTTCTGCAAGTACGATCTGAACTACAACTACGGCAGCGAGCTTCCTGATTATCCGAAGCTCGGAGATAGTCAAGACTTCATGCTGATCGGCGCCAACATTTTCTCTGGGAACACGTACGTCGGCTCCGACGTCGATTGGCTAGCTAAGCCTGCGGTAGGCACGAGCACGATTACAACTTGCCCGGCAGGCGGCTTCAATGCAGGAACCTTCTCGAGTCTGAAGAACGCGGACTCCAGCCTGACTTCCACTCCGGAGCCCGCTCAAGAAGCCGACCCCAACGGCAGCGGATGGATTGTAGGTACGCCTGATGTCAGTACCGGCGGGTCCGGCAACTTCATATCCGTCTTTCAAGTCACCAAGAATACGAGCGGCAGCGCCACACTGAGCGCGCCGACCGCCATCGCGGTGGCCACGTTCTCGATGCCCCCTAACGCCCCTGAGAGCGGCACGAGTCGAGTCCTTGACACCTTAGATGGTCGACTCGAGCACGCCGTAGCCGCCATCGACCCTACCTACAACCGAATGGCCATCTGGACAGCGCATGCGGTCGCAGGCGGCGCCGGCTCCGAGGAGCGCTGGTACGAGATCGACCCGGTGGGGAGCGCATTGTTGCAGTCCGGCAAGGCTACAGATCCATCGTTGTACGTCTGGAATGGTGCTATCTCTCCAGACCGTGCCAATAATGGCACCACGTCGGCTTTCGGAGCCGACATGGTCATGGGATTCAATACCTCGTCCTCCAGCACGTTCCCCGCCATAGAGATGGTTTCGAAGAGCTACTCAAACGCTCAATCAGCCTTTACGAGCGTGTTCCAGTCGACCGCCTATGACGCCGACTTCTCCTGTACTGGATCGAGCAGTACGTGTCGTTGGGGCGACTACTCAGGCGCGACGCCCGATCCCTCCGCCAACTTCGCGGCTGCCACTGGGACGGTATGGCTCTCAAACGAGTATGACGTTGCCAACAGTTCCCCGAGATTCCATGCGGCCTGGCGTACCTACAACTGGAGCGCCAATCCGGGTCCAGGGCTACCTACAGTCCCGGGGACACTCACGGTATCTTCAACCACCAGTAGCCAGATAAGCCTGAGCTGGGGCCCCTCGTCCGGCGCTGACAGCTACGTCGTTGAGCGCTCCACGGATGGGTCCGCATGGAGCCAAATCGCTAGTCCGACTAATACGACCTACACAGACTCCGGCCTCGCCGTCAACACCACCTATTATTACCGCGTCCGAGGAATCAACCCCACAGGTACCGGTGGCTATTCCAATGTACTCGGCGCATCAACCCTGGCTAGCTGTTCCTCGTATCCGTGTGCGTATTCGTATAACACAACATTCGGTTCCGATGTGCCGGCCAACGCGATCGACGGGAACGCCTCAACCTGGTGGCAGCCGGTCGGCTCGACCACCACCCCGACCCTGACCGTCGACCTCGGATCGCCCACA
>JAJPHE010000067.1 GCA_021325435.1 Actinomycetota bacterium
ATCGACGCCACGTAGGCCCGTTGGCTGGCTACCGCGATCCCGCCCAGGCATCCCGCCGCCATGAGGGCGGGGATGAGGTCGAACCCGCCTCCGGTGACGGAGCGGAAGGGGTTGAAGTAGCCCGTGGCGGCCATCAGGACCGCCGTGGTGCCTGCGCCCCAGGCCAGGGCAGGGCGAGCCGGGAGCTGGCTGGACAGGGCGTAGAGGGCTACGGCTGGGAGGAGGAGGGAGGCGCCGTTTACGTAGCCAAGGCCGGTGTAGGCCAGCACGGCGGAGGTGACCACCACCAGGGCCAGCCTGGGCCGACTGCGCCGGAGGATCAGGGCCAAGCCGGCCAGCCCGATCAGCAGGAAGGCGGCATTTGGGACGTGAGGGACCGGGTTTCCTCCCAGGTTCTGGTTGGCGGGGTTTTGGGGGTGCGCTTCGCCGTAGCTGCCGCCCACCCCCACCGCCGTCCAGATGAGGGCGGAGAGCACGGCGCCGGGCGGGGATGCCCACCACCGCCGTAGCCCACTCAACCTGTCCACACCTAGAGGGTAGGCAGCCCCCGCGGCCCGGTCGTCGTACCCGAGTTGACGATCCAGGTACTCCCTCAGGAGTACGCGACTGCTCCGACTGCTTCGTTGGCGGTCAGCTAGAAGCCTCCCGGGGCCGGACGACGCCGATGGCGGAAAAGCCAATGCTGGTCAATGTCGGCTGGACGGTCCGCCGACGCCGCCAGGGGAGGCCCGGAATGGTTGCACTTACTCGGTTCGTCCTACGCCACAAGGCCCTCGTCGCCCTCCTTTGGGTGGCCATTGCTGCCGCCGGTGTCATGACTGTCGCAGGGACCACGCACCGGATGACGAACAGCTTCGCCATGCCCGGCCAGGCGTTCCGGGTCGACGATCAGATCCTCCGCCTGTACGGCAACGGCGGCAACCAGCCGCCCTATGTGCCGGTGCTCACCGCCCCAGCCGGCCAGCCGGTAACCGACCCGGCGGTGGCCGCCGAGACCGGCCGGGTCTTCGACGCCATCCGGACCGCCGTGCCCGGGGTACGCATCGCCGACTACGCCACCACCCATAATCCGGCGTTCGTCACCCGCGACGGCCGCAGCACCTTCGCCCTGGTCTATGTCGCCCAGCAAAACGGATTCTCCGGCAGCAACACCCTCGGCACCACCATCAGCCACGCCGTCACCACAGCGGCCCCGGCGGGCTGGCAGGAGGGCGTGACCGGCTCGGATTTGCTGGCCGCCGGCAAACCTGCCTCAGCCAGCAAGGGCACCGGGGTAGCAGCCGAGGCGGCCATCGGTGCCCTCGGCGCCCTGGCCGTCCTGGCCGTGGTCTTCGCCAGCTTCCTCGCCTTCCTGCCCCTGGTGATAGGGATCGTGTCGGTGCTGGCCACCTTCCTCGCCGTCGGAGGCCTCACCGAGGTGACCGGTGTCAGCCAGATCGTCGAATTCCTCATCGCCCTCGTTGGCCTCGGAGTGGCCATCGACTACTCCCTGCTAGTGGTGAGCCGCTGGCGCGAGGAGCGCGCGGCGGGACGCGACAACCACGATGCTGTCGTCGAAGCCATGGCGCACGCCGGGCGGGCGGTCGTGTTCTCTGGGATCACCGTCGCCATCGGTCTGGCCTCGATGATCGTGCTACCGGTCCCGATGCTGCGCAGCGTCGGATACGGGGGGATGCTCGTCCCGCTCGTCTCGGTGGCCGTGGCCGTCACGTTGCTGCCGGTGATCCTGGCCACCGCCGGACCCCGCCTCGACTGGCCCCGGCTGCGCACCGAACGGCGCGCCAGCCGGGTGTTCTCCGCCTGGGCCGCCGTGGTCTACCGCCACCGCTGGGTCGCCGCCCTGGCCGGCCTCGGGGTCCTGGCTGCCTTGATGCTCCCGGCCCTGTCGCTACGCCTGGGCGAACCTGGTGCCTCAGCCGAGGCCACTGCCGGCCCCGCCCACGACGCCCTGGCCACCCTCACCTCCGGCGGCATCCCCGCCGGCGTGCTCACCCCGGTCGAGATCCTCACCACCGCCAACCCGGAAGCCGTCGCCGCCCAGGCATCGAGCATGCATGGCGTGGACGCCGCCTTCGCCCCAACCACCTCGGACTACCGCCGTGCCGGCACGGCCATCGTCACCGTGCTGCCCACCGCCGAGTCCAACCTGCCTGCCGGTCAAACCACCGTCGGCCACTTGGAATCCAAGCTTGTGCACCAGCCCGGGGTGGTGGGTGTCGGCGGGGAAGGGGCATCGCTGATCGACTTCGACCACGCCGTCTACGGCGATTTCCCCCTTATGCTCGCTCTCATCGGGATCGCCACGTTCCTGCTTTTGGCCCGGGCCTTCCGGTCCGTCCTCTTGGCGGCCAAGGCAGTCGTGTTCAACCTGATCTCCCTGGCCGCCGCCTACGGAGTGCTCACCTGGGTGTGGCAGGACGGGCACGGCTCCACCCCCATCTGGGGAGTGCCGGCCACCGGCGCCATCACGATGTGGGTGCCGCTCATGGTCTTCGCCTTCCTCTTCGGGCTGTCCATGGACTACGAAGTATTCATCCTCACCCGTATCCGCGAGGCATACGACCGAACTGGCGACGCCCGCCACGCCGTGGTCGAAGGCCTAGGGCGGACCGGGCGCCTGGTAACCGGCGCGGCGGCCATCTTGATGCTCACCTTCCTGTCCATGTCCTCCGGACCCCAGACCGACCTCAAGGTCCTCGCCACAGGCCTCGGTGCCGGCATCTTGATCGACGCCGTCATCGTCCGCTGCCTGCTAGTCCCGGCCCTGGTCGCCCTCATCGGCCCGGCCAACTGGTGGATGCCGGCGGGACTGGCCCGGCTCCTGCGCCTGCGCACCCCGGTCGTCACCGCCTCGCCGCTCGGTCCCGTCCCGGTCGTCCCGGCCCCCGAGCTCGCAGCCGCCGCCAGCTAACACCCAAACAGCCACTAAAGGGTCGGCCGGCAGCCCCGGCCGGCCCTTTCCGTTCGAGACAAAGAGTCGCTAGACACCCGACCTTCCGGTCATACCCCGAAGGTCGGGTGTCTACCATGGCATCACACTGGGGCTAGCGGGACCGCCGCCGTGGGCGGCCGTGCCCCGCGGAGTGGTGTAACTCGACGCCTTCCCGGTGACCCTCAGCGTCGTCTTCTCGGCTTGGTTGTAGGGGCGGCGGTCACCGCCTTGGGTCCAGTCTGGCTCGGCTCGTAGATCTTCGCCATCGAGGACTCCGACAGGTAGCGCCGGTCGGTCACGGCCCACTCGTCGTGGTGCTCGGCGATCACGGCGGTGGCCAACCTGACGACCGCCGCCTCGTTGGGGAAGATCCCCACCACGTCGGTGCGGCGCTTGAGCTCCTTGTTGAGCCGCTCGAGGTAGGGGTCGGGCCGGGGCGCGGTTCCGCCGTCTCCGGCGGTCCGTTTCCCCGGCCCGCACCTCCGAACCGGACGTGCGCGTTCCCACGCATCCGGCTC
>JAJPHE010000073.1 GCA_021325435.1 Actinomycetota bacterium
GAACATTGCATCGCCTAGCTCCGAGAGCCGACGAGGCCTTGCCGGTCTCCGCGGGGCGAATTGACTGAGAGTTGGGTGAAGATGACAGCCGAGGGAGACAGGCGGCCCTCGTCAGCCGCCTGGTCTCGCTCGGGAGCAGTCGGTCAGCAGCCCAGCCTGCTGATCAAGCCCTGCACGCTGGAGTTCACCGTGTCGGCCTGAGCGGCGGCGCCGCCGTACATGACGGCGGCGGAAACCGACGAAGACGCCCCGCTCAGATAGGAAATGGTCGTCGCAGGCAGCGACGCGGCGGACGGTGGTCCGACGGAGGCTCTCGTCCACCAGCCCCGGGGGGAAACCGCCCGGCTCTACGTCGCAGGCGGCGGCTGGTCGTCGGGGCAGGAGCCCGGGGGCTCGTCGAAGCGCGGGTCGTGGACCCAGGATCCCTGCCACCAGGTGGGCGCCGGGGCGGGCAGCGACCAGGCCGGGGCCAGCAGGGCCTCGACGGCGGCCGAGGTGCGGGCGGCGCCGGTGGGGCAGGGGTGGACGTCGTCGATCATCCGGGCCCGGGTCCACCTGCCGTCGGGCCCCGGCAGCCAGGTTGCGTACTGCCCGTGCAGCTCCAGGGCAGCGGCCACCGGCAGGTAGGCGACCGTGCCCGGTCGGCGGGCCGCCTCGGCCGCCGCCACCGAGTTCCAGGCCTGGCGATCCCGCTCGACGGTGGCCAGGGTGGCGGAGTCGAACCCGGGGTGAGGACCGATCTTCGGGTACTGGACCAGCACCATCCCGTCCACCCCGTGGTCGACCAGGGTGGCGACGGCGCTGTCCAGGAGGGCGGCGTAGCCGGCGGGGTCGGATGCGGCGGCCCCGATGTCCCACCCCCACGTGCCGATCACGACCTCGGGGCGGTCCTGGGCGATCAGCGCCGGCCAGTCGGTCCTCCACTTGCTCTGGGTCAGCCCCCACCACGGGGCGGCGGTGTTGGTGACCCGCACCACGTTGGTGGACTCGAGCACGGCGGCCAACGCCGGCTCGGTGTCGTTCATCACGCTGTCGCCCACCACCAGCACCCGCAACGGGTCGGCGGCGGTCGGCACCCGCGGCAGGCGGAAGGCGGCTAGCGGCGCCGCCACGGTGGTGGAGGTGGAGGTGGTGGTCGACGAGGTGGTCGTGCTCGACGGCGTGGTGGTCGTTGGCGTCGGTGGCAAGGTGGTGGTCACCGGCGGGGGGGGAACGAACGGGGGCGGGGCGGCCGCCACCGCGGTGGCGGCGGGCGCCGAGGCGAACAGCAGTGCGGCGGCCGTGGCCCCGGCGGCGGCGGGCAGGGCGGCCAGGCGTCGCCACCCGGGCAGAGCGCCCCGGCGGACAGGGACCTCGACGAGGTAGTAGCTGGTGGCGGCGAGGGCGAAGGTGACGCCCACCCGGGCCAGGTCAGCGACGGGCGTCGGCCACCTTGAGGTGGGAAGCAGCCTCAACACCGGCCAGTGCCACAGGTAGAGGCCGTAGGAGATGCGCCCGACCCAGGCCAACGGCGGGCTAGCCAGGACCCGGCCCAACGGCCCGGGCTGGGGCCGGCTGACGCTGGCTATGAGCACGCCACCGAGGAGCGAAGCGGCCAGGAAGCCGCCCCGGAACATCCACGCCGGGGGCCCGGCGAGGGTCGCCCACCCGGCGATCAGCAGGGCGAGGGCGCCGCCGCCCCCGGCCTGCAACCAGCCCGGCCGGCGGGGCTCCCAGTCGGGACGGTCGGAAAGCAGCAGGGCGAGGCCGGCGCCGACCAACAGCTCGAAGGCACGGGCGTCGGTGCCGAAGTAGGCCCGGCTCGGGTCGGCGGCGCCGTGGGAGACGATGGCCATGGCCGCCACCGACCACCACGCCAATAGGGCGGTGGCGCCCAGGGCGACCTTCCGCCAGGAGCGCCCGGCCAGCACGGCCAGGCCCACCAGGAGGAGCGGCCACACGATGTAGAACTGCTCCTCGATCGCCAATGACCAGGTGTGCTGCAGCGGCGAGGGGGCGGAGAACTGGGCGAAGTACGACTGGTGAGCGGCGAGGAAGTGCCAGTTGGCGAAGTAGGCCAGGGCGGCGAGGCCGTCGCCCCGCAGCAGCTGGCGGTTGAGCCCGCCTGAGGCGCCGCCAGGGCTGGCCCCGGCCAGCAGGGCGAATAGGCTCACCGCCACCAGCACGCCGAACAGGGCGGGCAGCAGCCGGCGGGCCCGGCGTCCCCAGAACGAGCGCAGGGAGATGCGGCCGTCGCGGCGACGCTCGGCGGCCAACAGGCCGGTGATCAGGAAGCCGGAGAGGACGAAGAAGAGGTCGACGCCGAGGTAGCCGCCCGAGGCCCAACCGAGGTTGAGGTGGTAGGCGATCACCGCTCCGACGGCCAGAGCCCGCAGGCCGTCGAGGCCGGGCATATGCCGTGTTCGTACCGTCCGGCTCGGGGTCACCCCCAGAAGATCGTCAGCCCGAGCGGATACTGAAGTCCCCCAACCGGGCTAGCCCGACATAGCCATCTGTGATCATCTTGCTCAACTGGCAGCCACTGGCGTGACGACCCTGACCACGGTGAGTCAGGTCACGTCCGCGGTCAAAGGCGCAATCGTCTTCACTGTCGCCTACGTCGCCTGGGTGGCGGCCGGACCGTCGGGTCGGGTCGGGTACCTGGTGGACCGGCTGGCCGTGGTGGCTGTGTCGCTCGCCGCCGCCGCCCTGTGCTCGTCGGCGGCCAAGGCCGCCCCCGACGCCCGGGTCCGGCGGGGCTGGAACCTGTTCGCCGTCACCGGCGTGTGCTGGGCGCTGTTCAACCTGGTGCCGGCCGGCCTGGCCGTCTTCCACCGCGACGACGGCGCCGTGCACTGGGTCTCGGATGCGGCCGCCCTCGTCGGCGCCGTGCTGCCGGTGATCGCCGTGCTCGACTTCCTGGGGTCTTCGCTGTCGAGCGCCGCCCGGATGCGCCGCCTGGTCGACGGGCTGCTCATGGGGGCGTCGCTGCTTTTCGTGGCCTGGACGTCGGTGCTCGAGCGGACCTACCTGTCCGCCGGCGACAGCCCCACCCGCTTTCTGTCCCTGGCCTATCCGCTGGCTGACATCGTCCTGATGGCCCTCGTGCTGGTGGTGGTCGTTCACGCCCGCCACGAGCAACGGCTGGCCTGGATCCTCATGGCATCCGGTTGCGCCTGTGTCGCCCTCGCCCACGGCGCCTTCGCCTACCTGCAGCTCTCCCAGGCGTGGTATCCCGGCAGCCCGGAGACCTTCGGCTGGCTGGTCGGCGGCCTCCTTGTCGCCATGGCCGCCCACTTTTCGCGGGGTGGGCGCCCGCTGTCGCCCGCCGGCGAGGTCGAGGTCGGCGGGCCGCTGTCGGTCTGGCTGCCGTTCATTCCGGTGGCCTTGGCGGCCGTCGCCGCCGTGCCCCGGCTCAGCGGCGGCCGGGTGTCCTCGTTCGTGCTGGCCAACTGCGGTGTCATCGTCGTGCTGCTGGTGGCCCGCCAGGTTCTGGCCCAGCTCGACAACATCGAGCTGGCCCGCGACCTCGAGGCCCGGGTGCGCGACAGGACCCGTCAGCTCGACCTGCAGCAGCGCCATTTCCGGGCGCTGGCCCAGAACGCCTCGGACGTGCTGACCGTCATCGACGCCAACGGGATCGTCCGCTACCAGAGCGAGTCGGTCGAGCGGGTGCTCGGCTACCAGCCGGACGAGCTGGTCGGCCTGCCTGTCTCCAGCCTGTTCGACCCCGACGAGCGCGACGTGCTGCTAACCCGGCTGGGGGCCGCCATCGACCCGGCCGACCCACCGGTTGTGGAGTGCCGGATGCGCCGCTCCGACGGGACGTGGTGCACCTCGGAGACCACCATCGCCAATCTTCTCCACGAGGAGGCGGTGCGAGGCATCCTCCTCACCAGCCGCGACATCGGTGAGCGCAAGCGGTTCGAGGAGGAGCTGCGTCAGCAGGCGCTGATCGACCCCCTCACCCGGCTGGCCAACCGTTCCGTGTTGCGCGACCGGCTGCGCCATGCCATCGCCCGGGCCTCGCGCTCGCCGCAGAACCTCGCTCTCATGATCCTCGACCTCGACGGCTTCAAGCAGGTGAACGACAGCCTGGGCCACGAGGCCGGCGACCGTCTGCTGGTCGAGGTGGGGGACCGCTTGCGCCAGAGCGTGCGGCCTGGCGACACCGTGGCCCGCCTGCGGCGACGAGTTCGCCATCCTGCTCGAGGGGGCCACCCCCGGAATGGCCGAGCAGGTGGCCCGCCGCATCGTCGGCCGGCTGCGGGCGCCGGTCACCGTGGGCGGCAAGTCGATCGTGGTGGCGGGCAGCGTGGGCATCGCCGCCGCCTCGACAGCGGAGACCAGCGCCGAGGACCTCCTGCGCAACGCCGACCTGGCCATGTACGAGGCGAAGGCCAAGGGCAAGAACCGGGTCGAGCAGTTCAAGCCGGCCATGCAGGCCGCCGCCCTCGCCCGCCTCGAGCTGGAGACCGACCTGCGGCGCGCCGTGCACCGCCGCGAGCTGACCCTCGACTTCCAGCCGATCGTCGACGTCTCCTCGGGGCGCATCGCCGGCGTGGAGGCACTGGTGCGCTGGCGCCACCGCGACCGCGGCCCCATCTCACCTGCGGAGTTCGTGCAGCTGGCCGAGGAGAGCGACCTGGCCTTGTCGCTCGGCTCGTGGGTGATGCGCGAGGCCTGCCACTACGGCCGGCGCTTCCAGGAGCTCTACCCGACCCAGCCGCCGCTGACCGTCAGCATCAACCTTTCGAGCCGCCAGCTCTACAGCGAGCACATCGTCTCCGACGTGGCGACCATCCTGTCCGAGACCGGCATTGACCCCCAGACCGTGATCCTCGAGATCACCGAGGGCGCCCTGATGGACGACGACCGTGACGTGATGTCGACGCTGAGCGGCTTGCGCCAGCTCGGCGTGCGGCTGGCCATCGACGACTTCGGTACCGGCTGGTCCTCGCTCAGCCGTCTGCGCGAGTTCCCCGTCGACGAGCTCAAGATCGACAAGAGCTTCGTGGCCGAGGTGCACGACAACGCGGACGAGGCTCCGATCATCGCCGCCATCGTCGCCATGGCCCACAGCCTGAGCCTGTCGGTGGTGGCCGAAGGGGTGGAGACCCTCGACCAGCTGGCCTGCCTCAACCAGTACGGGTGCGACTACGTGCAGGGTTACCTGCTGTCGCGGCCGTTGCCGCCCGAGATGCTCGAGCGGCTGCTGGTCGAGCCCCGCGGCCTCCTCGAGCCGGCGGTGGCCGACGACGAGAGGTCCGAGCTCATGCAGATGGTGCAGGACGTGGTGTCCGGCGTTCCCGACAACCTCTCCCAGCTGGTCCAGTCGATGCTCGCCGAGCTGTGCCGGGTCAGCGGCGCCGACAGCGTGTACCTCACCGTCACCGACTGGACCGACCTCAGCGAGGAGATCCGCTTCCTGCGCAATGAGGGTGTCTACCGCCTGGCCGACCGGACCCGGTTGAGCTGGATCGGTTCGCCGGCCGCCGTCATGGCCGCCGACGGCCGCCACCTGGTGCGCGACCTACGCGACGACTTCCCCCAGCACGAGTTGTCCCGCCTCGGCGTCATCACCTGGGTGGGGGTGCCCGTCACCGACGACGAGCGCCACCTGGTCGGCACGCTGTGCGCCGTGGGCCACCAGGCGGGCCAGCTGAGCGAGTCGACCGCCGTCCTCCTCGACCTGTTCTCGCGCATGCTGGTCGAGCACCTGGGCGCCGCTCCTGGCGGCCACCGGCCGCTGGCGTCGCTCGGCGGTTAGCCGGCGGTCAGACGTCAGCCGGGGCCGTAGAAGGCCCGCTCGACCACGACCCGGGCCCTCCTCGTCACCCGTCGGTAGTGGTCGCGCAGCGCCGACGGGGTGGTGTCGAGGCTGCTGGCCAGCTTGCCCAGCAGATCGGGCGCGGTGGGCAGCGAGTCGCCCGGCTCGCCCTGGACGAGGTAGAGGCGGTTGCGCACCCGCTCGCAGAACTCGTAGGCGTCGGCCAGGCGCCGGGAGTCGGCGGCGGCCATCCATCCGCCGCCGGCGAGGGAGGTGAGGGCGGCGGTGGTGCTGGCCCCCGGCACCCCGTGGATGAGCTGCAGCAGCTGGACCGTCCACTCCACGTCCCACAACGAGCCGCGGCCCAGCTTCAGGTGGAACTCGGGGTCCTCCCCCCGGGGCACCCGCTCCCGCTCGATGCGGGCCTTCATGCGCCGGATCTCGCGGGCCTGGTCCTCGCCGAACGGCTCGTCGAAGACGACCCTCCGGGCCAGCTCCATGAAGGCCTCTCCGACCTGGGGGTCCCCGGCCACCGGGCGGGCCCGCAGCAGGGCCTGACGCTCCCACGTCTGGGCCCAGCGCCGGTAGTAGGTGTCGTAGCCGTCGAGGCTGCGGGCCAGCGGTCCCTGGCGTCCCTCGGGGCGGAGCCGGGCGTCGAGGGTGAAGATCCGCCGGGACGGGGTCTCCCCGTTCACGAAGCGCATGAGCCGCTCGGCGGCCTCCTCGACGCCGGCCACGTCTCCGCTCATGTGGCCCGGGAACACCAGCAGCACGTCGAGGTCGCTGGCGTAGGACAGCTCGCCGCCCCCGAACCGACCCATGCCGATCACCGCCAGGGGCACCTCCGACCCGGCGGAGGCGACCGCCGTCTCCAGCACGGCCTCGGCGAGGGACGTCAGCCGCCGGCCCACCTCGGCCACGTCCGCCTCGCCCAGCACGTCGGCGGCCATGACCATGGTCTCCTCCGCCCGTTTGAACAGGCTCGCCCCCGCCTGGCGGTGTTCGTCGCTTCGCCGCCAGTCGACCGTGGACCGGGCCGCGGCGACCAGCTCGTGGCGTGACCGCGCCCGCAGACCCCCCGGGCGTGACAGCTGGTCGACCAGCTTCGGGTCGTGGCGGATCGGCTCGTGGGCCAGCGGGGTGGTGCCGAGCAGCAGGCACAGTCGCCGGGCGGTGTCAGGGCTGTCGCGGAACACGGCCACCACCAGCGATCGGTGATGGTCGGGCCCGCCCACCAGCCGGCGCAGCCCGAGCAGGCCGAGGTCCGGATCCGGCGACTCGGAGAGCCATTCGAGCAGCAGGGGCAGCAACGCCTGCATCAGCCGACTGGAGCGGGTCAGTCCCCGGGTCAGCTCGGCGAGTGCCGCCCGGGTCCGCTCGGCGCTGGTGAAGCCGAAAGCCGACAGCCGCTCCTCGGCCGCCTCGGGGGACAGCGTCCGCCCGAACGCCGGGCGGCCCCGCTCGGCTCCGCCGAACGCCTCCAACAAGGGCCGGAAGAACAGCCGCTCGTGGATCCTCCGGGCTCCGCTGCGGTGGCGGCGCAGCTCCTCTTCGAAGCGGGCCCGGGCCGAGGCGGCCGGCAGGTCCTCGAAGCCCATCAGCCGGGCCAGCCACTGGCGCTCATCGGGGTTGGCCGGCACGGTGTGGGTCTGCTGCTCCTCGGCGATCTGGAGCCGGTGCTCGACCGTGCGGAGGAACCGGTAGGCGTCGGCCAGCCCGCTGGCGTCCTGCGGATCGACGTATCCGGCGCCGGCCAGCTCGCCCAGAGCCGGCAGGGTGGCGGCCACGCGTAGGGCTGGGTCGTGGCCGCCGTGTACGAGCTGCAGCACCTGGACGGCGAACTCGACGTCGCGGATGCCGCCGGGCCCCCGTTTGATCTCGCGCTCGGACACTCCCTTGCGGGCCAGTTCTCCCTCGGCCCGGGCCTTCATCGACCGGACCTGGCGAAGCTCGTCGACGCCGAAGGGCCGGTCCCAGACGACCTCGGCGGCCGCCGCCGCGAATTCGGCGCACAAGCGCCCAGGCCCGGCGACGGGGCGGGCCTTGATGAGCGCCTGGCGCTCCCACGGCTCCGCCCATCGGTCCCAGTAGGCCCGGTAGGAGTCGAGGCTGCGGGTCAGCGGCCCCGAGCGCCCCTCGGGCCGCAGGTTGGCGTCGACCCGGAAGCAGCGTCGGGCCACGTCGAGGACCGGGCGGGGGTCGCCTTCGCCGACGAACATGACGTCAACGTCGCTGGCGTAGTTCAGCTCGCCGGCGCCCAGCTTCCCCATGCCGATGACGGCGAGGCCGTCCTGGCCGGCCAGGGCCAGGGCCCCGCTGAGCACGTCGTCGCCCAGGAGGGCCAGGCTGGCCGCCACCTGCTCGAGGCCGTCGAGGCCGGTGAGATCGCGTGCCGCGATCCGCAGCAGCTCGCGGCGCTTCCAGGCCACCAGGGCGTCGGCGTCGTGCACCTCGGTGTCGGCCCGCTCGTCCAGCCGGCGCAGCACATCCAAGGCCTGACCGTCGGCGTGCAGAAGGCGGGTGAGCGCCGGGCTAGCGTCGATGACCCTGGCGAGCGCGTCCAGGAGGCGGCGGTCAGCGGTCAGCTCGTCGGCCAGGGCGGGCTGATCCTCCACCAGTCGCTCGAGGGCGGCCCTGACCGCCGCCGGTCGGGCCGTGCGGTCGGCGACGTCGGACAGCGGGGGAACAAGGCCCACCTGCGAAGTCTGGCGGAGGCGGTGCCGAGGGAGGGGCCGGTGGGTAGGTCGCCGCCGGCTGTCGTCTCATTAGGAGGTTGGATGGCGAAGGCAACGGCGGCGACTCCGGCCACGGCCCGTTCGGGACGGAGCCCGCTGGCCCGGGCCCTGTGGTACCGCCAGCTCGAGCACTATCCCGACACCGGCCCCCGCATCTTCTTCCTGGCCATCGTGGTGTTGGCCACGATCGTCCTCTACTACGAGCTCTACGTGGCGGGCTCGGTGGCCCCGGCCATCATCTCCCAGTACCACATGAGCTTTCGGTACTACGTGTACATCAGCGTGGTGGCCAACGCTGTCGGGGCCTTCTCGTCGCTCGTCGCCGGCCTGGCCGACCGGTGGGGCCGGGCCAACCTGGTGGCCTACGGCCTGGCCATCACCGGGCTTTTGGTGTGGTTCGCCGTTCCGGCGGCGCCGAGCAAGCTGTGGTTCGCCCTCACCCTGGTCGCCGTGGGCTTCGTGGAGGGCATCATCCTGGTGGCCACCCCGGCGCTGGTGCGCGACTTCTCGCCCCAGGTGGGCCGGGGGTCGGCCATGGGGTTCTGGACGCTCGGCCCGGTGATCGGCAGCCTCGTCGTCTCGGAGGTCTCCAGCCACACCCTGGCCAGCCACCCCAACTGGCACTTCCAGTTCCAGGTGTGCGGCATCGTCGGCATCGCTCTGTTCGTCGTGGCCCTGTTCGGGCTGCGCGAGCTGTCCCCCCAGCTGCGCGACCAGCTGATGGTCTCGATGCGCGACCGGGCGCTCATCGAGGCGCGCGCCGCCGGAGTCGACGTGGAGGAGAGCCTCCGCCACCCCTGGAGGCAGATGATGCACGCCGACGTCATCGGCTCGGCCTTCGCCATCAGCGTGTTCCTCATCATCTACTACACAGCCGTGGGGTTCTTCACCATCTACTTCACGACCATCTTCGGGTTCAGCCTCAGCCAGGCCAACGGCATCGGCAACTGGTTCTGGGCCTTCGATGCCGGCGCCCTGGTAGTCGTCGGGCTGTTGTCGGACCGGCTGCGGGTGCGCAAGCCGTTCATGGTGGTCGGCGGGCTCGGGGCGATCGCCATGACCGTGTACTTCCTGACCCGAACCAGCCACCTGCACACCGGCTACTACCACTTCGTGTGGATCGTCAGCCTGCTCGCCGTGTTCCTCGCCATCGCCTATGCACCCTGGATGGCCAGCTTCACCGAGACCGTCGAGCGCCGGAACCCGGCCCTGACCGCCACCGGTCTCGCCGTCTGGGGCTGGATCCTGCGGGCCGTGGTCGCCCTGTCCATCTTCGTGTTGCCCTTGGTGG
Organism: Actinomycetota bacterium; assembly: GCA_021325435.1. Lineage (GTDB taxonomy): Bacteria > Actinomycetota > Acidimicrobiia > Acidimicrobiales > JAJPHE01 > JAJPHE01. Next base: position 9,776 of record JAJPHE010000073.1, read on the forward strand.
TGGCGTCGATGACCCCGCTGGTCGACTACGGCACCCAGGTGTCGGCGGCCGCCAAGAAGTACGCGCCCGAGGTGGCCACCGCCAGCGCCATCGACCCGTCCACCCTCGCCGTCCTGAGCAAGCAGCCGACCAACGGCGAGGCGGCGCTCAAGGCGGTGGGGGAGGTCGAAAAGGCGCTGTCCGTGCCCACCGGTCAGGCCGTCCAGCGCCTCCTGGCCCTGGCCTCGGCGGCCAAACAGCCCGACTTCCGGCTCCTCGTCGCCCACGGCCCCGAGGTGATCAAGGCCGCCCACGACACGCCGGGCCAGTGGCGCAGCTGGTGGTGGGTGTGCGTGGGGGGCGAGGCAGTGTTCCTCCCCCTGATCGTCCTCATGGCCGGGCGCTGGAGCCCCCGGCGGGCCAAGGAGGACGCCGCCGCCCACCAGGCCCAGGTCGAAGCGGAGCTGGCCCGGCTGGGGATGGGAGGCGCGACCGGGGGCCGGTAGCCTCGCGATGTGTCACGCCTGCGCATCGCCGCCTGCCAGATCAACACGGTGGTCGGTGATCTCGAAGGCAACGTCGCCCGGATCCTGTCCGCCCTGGACGAGGCCGAGGCGTCCGGGGCGGACCTGGCCGTGTTCCCGGAGCTGGCAGTCACCGGGTACCCGCCCGAGGACCTGCTGCTCAAGCCGGGCTTCGTCGCCGACAACCTGGCCGCCCTGGCCAAGGTGGCCTCGGCCACCGGCCGGTGCGCGGCGGTCGTCGGTTTCGTGGACTCCGATCGCGATCTGCGCAACGCGGCGGCGGTGTGCTGCGACGGCGAGGTGCGCGGCGTCTACCACAAGCGCTTGCTGCCCAACTACGCCGTGTTCGACGAGAAGCGCTACTTCGAGCCCGGCGGCGGTGACCCGGTCCTGTTCGAGATCGGAGGCGTCCGGGTTGGCGTGTCCATCTGCGAGGACGCGTGGAGCCCGACCGGGCCGATCCTCGCCGCCGCCGCCGGCGGGGCCGAGCTGATCGTCAACATCAACGCGTCCCCCTACTACGCCGGCCGACTGGCCGAGCGGACCCGCATGCTGGCGACGCGGGCCGCCGACGCGTCCTGCCCCATCGTGTACGTCAACCAGGTGGGCGGCCAGGACGAGCTCGTTTTCGACGGGGCCTCTTTGATCCTCGACGACCGGGGGGAGATCTTCGCCTCCGCCCCCCAGTTCGCCGAGTGCGTGATGGTCGTCGACTTCGAGGTCCGTCCCGGGTTTCGCAAGCGGCTGCTGGACCCCCGGGCCCGCCCGGGCGGCGGGGTCGCCGCCGTGGTCGAGGTGACCAACGAGGGCCGCCCGCACACCGACCGCCTGCTGCCCGACACGGTGGAGCCGATGGGGCCCGCCCAGGAGATCTACCAGGCCCTCGTGGTCGGAACCCGCGACTACGTGATTAAGAACGGTTTCACCGACGCGGTGGTGGGGCTGTCGGGCGGCATCGACTCCTCGCTGGTCGCCACCGTGGCCGCCGACGCCCTGGGCGCCGACCACGTGCACGGGGTGGCTATGCCGTCGCGCTTTTCGAGCGAGGGCTCGCTGTCCGACGCCGCCGACCTGGCCGACAACCTCGGCATCGAGCTGCGCACCGTGCCCATCGAGCCGGCCCACGCCGCTCTGCTCGACATGCTCGGGCCGTCGTTCGAGGGAAGGGCGGAGGACCTCACCGAGGAGAACGTGCAGTCGCGCATCCGGGGGTTGCTGCTCATGGCCCTGTCGAACAAGTTCGGCTGGGTGGTGCTGACCACCGGCAACAAGAGCGAGCTGGCCACGGGTTACTTCACCATCTACGGCGACTCCGCCGGCGGCTTCGCCGTCATCAAGGACGTCCCCAAGACCCTGGTCTATCGGCTGTGCCGCTACCGCAACGACCGGGCCGGCCGTCCGCTGGTGCCCGAGAGCGTCCTCACCAAGCCACCCTCGGCCGAGCTGCGGCCCGACCAGCTCGACAGCCAGTCGCTGCCGTCCTACGAGGTGCTCGACGAGATCCTGCAGGCCTACGTGGAGGAGGACCGCACTGTGGCCGAGCTCGAGGCCGTCGGCTTCGACGCCGAGCTGGTGCGGCGGGTGGCGTCGCTGGTCGACCGGGCCGAGTACAAGCGACGTCAGACACCGCCGGGGGTGCGGGTCACGTCAAAGGCGTTCGGCAAGGACCGCCGGGTGCCGATCACCAACCGCTACCCCGGCTGACAGCCGCCCCAGCCAGCCCCACCGCAAGGTGCGAGCGAAGCCGGCGGCCAGGGCGGCCACCGCCACCAGGAACACGGCGAAGCTCCCCGGTCCCCACGCCACCCGGTGGCCGGAGTCGATCCAAGTTCCGAGGGCCAGTCTGACCACGTCCTGTACGAGGAAGACCTCGAGAGAGCGCCGGCCCACCCACCGCAGCCCTGGCCCGACGAGCGGCACCGCGCCCACCAGGGTGGCGACACTCGCGCCCGCTGCCGCCGCCCCGGCGACGATCAGCGACGTCGACACCGGGCTGAGGGCGCCGCCCTCCATGGCGCTGCCGGCCAGCCAGGCGACCAGCCCGGGCGCCGCCAACCAGGCCAACGACCGCGGCGACAGCCGGGCCAGCCACGGGGCGGCCGCCACGCCGGCGGCGAACTCGAAGAGTCGGGCGGGGGCCAGTATCGAGAGCCAGTACGTCTCGTCCTGGGGGCGGTGAACCAGCCCGGCCAGCACCAGGTGGACGCTCTCTCGGGACACCACCGTCACCGCCAGAGCGACGACCGCCAGGCCGGCTCCGCCCAGACGCAGGCGGGCCCGCCACAGGAGAGGGAACAGCAGGTAGAGCTGGGCGATGAGGACCACGAACCAGGCCGAGGGAGGCGGTGACTGGCTGAGGGGCACCGACCACAGCCGGCCCACCAGGGTGACCGCCGCCACCAGGCTCGCCGGGCCCGGGTGGTAGGGGACTCCGTCCAGCATCGGTCGCGACCAGGTCGCCAGCGCCCACGTGGCCGCCACGGTGAGGGCCACGGCGAGGTAGTAGGGAGGCAGCAGGCGGGCGGCGCGCCGGCGGTAGAAGGCCAGGGGAGGCTCCGAGCGGCGAGCGTGCGCCATGGCCAGGGCCGCCCCCGAAGCGAAGAGGAAGAGGCCCACCCCCTGGTAACCGGCTTGCACCACCAGCCGGCCGAGGCCCCCCATCGAATGAGCGCCGGTGACCAGCGAGGAACCCATCGCCTGCACCCCGGCGGTGTCCGCGTGCAGGTGGTAGGCGAGAATCCAGACCATCGCCAGGCCACGGAGGGTGTCGAGCCAGCTGAGCCGCCGGGTCACAACCCCGGTCAGTGTACGGAGGCGGGCGACGCTCGCGTCCCATGGGGCGGTGGTGGGGGCGGCCGTGCTGTTCGGCTCCACCTTCGTTCCGGTCAAGCACGCCGTGGCCACGGCCGGGCCCGTCCCCTTCCTCGCCGTGCGCTTCCTGGCCGGGGCGCTGATGCTGTGGCCGTTCGCCCGCCGGCGGCCCGCCCGGCCCGGGGAGGTGGCCGCCGCCTTGCGCTGTGGGGTGCCGCTGCTGGCCGGCTACCTGCTCCAGACGTGGGGGCTGCGCTACACGACGGCGTCGGTGTCGGCCTTCCTCACCTACCTCCTGGTCGTGCTGGTGCCGGTGATCACCGCCGTCACCGGCCGCCGCCTGCCCTCCCGCCCGGTGGCGGCCGGCGTGGCGGTCTGCACCGTCGGGCTGTACCTGCTCACCGGGCACCGGTTCTCCATCGGGTTGGGGGAAGCGCTCACCCTGGGGTGCGCCCTCGCCTTCGCCGTCAACATCATCGCCATCGACCGCGAGGTGGCCGTCCACGACCCGGTGCGCCTCGCCGCCGGGCAGCTGGCCGTCGTCGGCGCCGGTTGCCTGGTCCCCGGGTTCTTCGCCGGCGGCTACCGCCTGTCCGCCGGCGTCGTCGGGGCGGCGCTGTACACCGCCCTCGGCGCCTCGGCGATCGCCTTCGGGCTGCAGGTGTGGGGCCAGCGCCGGGTGGGCCCCACCCGCACGTCGCTGCTGCTGATGGTGGAGCCGGTCACCGCCGCCCTCATCGGTTGGGCCTTCGGTGACCGCCTCGGCCCTGCCGGCTGGGCCGGGGCCGCCCTCATCCTCGCCGGCATCGCCGTGGCGGAGGTCCCCGCCGCTCTTGACCGAACGGTCAACACCGGGGAAGCTTGCGGCTGACTCTGGTGTCACCCGGAAGAGAACCGGAAGAGAAGGAGCGCGCCAGGCCATGGCCGACCCCAAGAAGCCCCGCCCCGCCTTCGCCCCGTGGGACCGCCGCGAGCTGCCCGGGGCCTTCGACGTCGAGGAGACGGCCCGGCGGGTCGGTAACTACAAGTGGGTCGAGATGCGGCTGTTCGAGGCGCTGGGAGGCTGGGTGGCCACCGTCCCCGAGCTCGACGTCAAGATGCGCCTGGGCACCCACTGCTACAAGCACGCCTGGCATTCGGAGCTGTGGCACAAGCGGCTGCCCGAGCTGCGCGAGATGAACCCGGAGCGGCTCACCCTGCCCGCCAACTCCGCCGTCGAGGAGTTCATGGAGGCCATCACCGAACCGGAGGGCGAGGACCGCACCCTCGAGAAGCTGGTGGGCGTGTACCGGGTCCTGATCCCACACAAGATCGCGGCCTACACCTACCACCTGAACAACACCTCGACGATCACCGACGCCCCCACCATCCGCTCCCTCAAGCTGATCCTCAACGACGAGTTCGAGGACTGGCGTGACGGGGAGATGATGATCCAGTCGCTGATCGAGACCGAGGAGGAGGCCCGCCGGGCGGCCGACCGCCAGGCCCAGCTGGAGTCCATCCTCGTCCGGGCCGGGGGCATCGCCGGCCCCGGCTCGATCGGCATGCCCGCCCCCGAGGAGGTGACGGCTTGAAGCGACACCTGCGCGTCGACGACCTGGCCCGCGACTCGCGCTTCGTGCGCCTGCCGCTGGAAGCCCGCTTCAACGATCCCCGGCCCCAGGGCTCGCGCAGCAGCAGCGGCCGCAGCGGGGGTCGCCGCCTCACCCCCGACCGTCCCGGCGCGCCCGACGGCGCCCGGGCGCTCATGCACGGCATCTTCGTGGGGGAGATCCAGGCCCTCGAGGGGGCGGGCCGCACCTGCTACGACTTCGACACCGGCGCCGGGGCCGACGACGTCCCCTTCCAGCTGAAGCTGGACATGGCCCGGCAGTGCTGGGACGAGGCCCGCCACTGCGAGATCTCGGTGAAGCTCTCCGAGTGGATGGGCACGGAGATCGGCGAGTTCGCTGAGTCGACCTTCCTGTTCGAGGCCGCCTGCAACCCCGACCCGGTGCTGCGCCTCACCGGGGTGAACCGCGCCCTCGAGGGTCTGGCCATCGACGTGTTCAACGCCATGCGCGACTTCGGCGACCTGGCCGGCGACCCCGTCCTCGAGTTCTGCGAGGACTGGATGCTGGCCGACGAGGTGACCCACGTGCGCATGGGGTCGGACTGGCTCCGCCGCCTGACCGAGGCCGACCCGGAGCGGCGCCAGCGGGCCCTCGAGTTCCAGTCGATCGTCGACAAGCTCTTCTCCGGCGGGGGCTTCCGGGGCGAGGAGGAGGACAGCCCCATCCGCCTCGCCCGCCGCTTCCGCCAGCTGGCCGGGTTCACCGACGCCGAGATCGACTCGATCTCCGAGGGCTCCCGCCAGGCCCGCCGCGAGGCCGAGGCCGCCCGCCAGCGGGCGGCGGCGAAGGCGGCCGGCTAGTGGCGAAGGTGACGGTCAGCCCCGAGAAGTTCAACCTCGTGTTCTTCGACGCGGGTGAGATAGCCGAGCTGGTCGGCTCGGCCGCCGCCCGGATCGGCGTCGACGCCGACATCACCGTGGACGTCGACGAGGCCAGCGCCTTGGGGCGGGCCCGGGTCACCTCGATGGACCCGGTGACCCTGTCGGTCCAGGGGGGCGCCTTCGAGGACCCGAAGCGACCCCGCCACCTGGCCCCCCACAACGTGGAGGACGTCGCCTCCCGGCTGCTGTTCCGAGTCCGCGACCGGCTGGACCCGAGCTTCGGCGACCCGCCCCCGGACGAGGAGCTGACCCTGCAGCAGTCCACCGCATGGGACGCCTACTGCCTGGGCCGGGCCGAGCGGCTCGGCTTCCACCCGGCCAAGCCCCGCCGGCTCTACCACTTCCGCAACCGGCACGGCTTCAGCGACGTGGCCGACGCCGCCTTCGAGCGGCTGTGGTCGGCCGACGGGCTCACCTGGGCCGACCTCGAGGCCGTGTGCGCCGAGACGGAGGCCGGCCGCCAGGCCGTCGGCTGAGCCGACCCCCGGCCGCCCCCGCCGGCCCGTTGCCGCCCGGGAGGCCCCCGCCGCCCCCTCAGGTCTCCAGGTCCTGGGCCGAGATCCCCTCGAACAGGTCGATATCCGGGCGCTTGGCCAGCAGCCCCTCGCAGGACTGGGCCATCTCGACCATGGCATTCGAGTCGAAATGGGTCCGTTGCTCCTCAGGTGTGGCCCACTTCTCGACGATCAGATAGCGCCCCGGAGCGGTGACCGACGCCAACAGGTCGATGTTGCGGCAGCCGGGGTGCCTGCGGGACACGACCACGTACTTGGAGAGGACGGCCAGCAGTTGCTCGGATGCCGATTCACTGCTGCCGGCGGCGTCGAAGACCATGGTGACCACGGTCAGCTCGACCTCCCCCCCCCGTCCGTCGCCCTGGCCGGCCACGACCAGAACCTAGCGGCGGGAATGATTGACGCCCTAGTTATCCTGAAATCAGCGGTTTCATCGACTATCGCTCCACTAGCCCGCCCGAGGCGCGGGGAATCGGAGCCATCTCCCGGACGTTGGACCTTCCCCAGGCGGGTGGGCATCACGGAGGAAGTGTGATTTGGCCAAGGAGCGTGTAGACCGCGACGACGAGGACCTCGTTCGCCTGTATCTGACCGACATCGGTCAGTACCCCCTGCTCACCAAGGACGACGAGGTGCGGCTGGCCCAGGCCATCGAGGCCGGCGTCGCCGCCCGCAAGGAGCAGGAGAAGCTGCCGGCCGACGCCCCCGCCGCTCGCAAGCGCGAGCTGCGCCGGGCCGTGAACGATGGCGAGGACGCCCAGCGCACCTTCGTCCAGTCCAACCTGCGCCTGGTCGTGTCGATCGCCAAGAAGTATCAGGCCTCCGGCCTGCCCCTCCTCGACCTCATCCAGGAGGGCAACCTCGGCCTCATGCACGCCGTCGAGAAGTTCGACTGGCGCAAGGGCTTCAAGTTCTCGACCTACGCCAC